>CAVIRY010000094.1:0-2482 GCA_963645255.1 bacterium | reverse complement strand
AAAGTACTATGGATTCCAAGAGGAATTTACTTAGATGAAACTAATGGTCATGTTGATAATATTTGTAATTTCGTTCGTCCGGGAGTAGTTGTATTAGCATGGACTGATAATAAAAAGGATCCTCAATATGCTATTTCAAAAGAGGCATACGATTATTTATCTAGTGTAACTGACGCTAAAGGACGTAAGTTGGAAATTCATAAATTATATGTGCCTAAGCCAATTCTAATTACTAAAGAAGAAAGTTTAGGAGTAGATGCTGTAGATGGAACATTACCTCGTCAAGAAGGTGATAGATTAGCAGCAAGTTATGTAAACTATTATACTTGTAATGGAGCTATTATTATGCCAACATTTGATGATCCTAATGATGAATTAGCAGTTAAAACTTTACAGGAATTATATCCAGACCGTAAAATTGAAACTGTTTATGCTCGTGAAATATTATTAGGTGGTGGAAATATTCACTGTATTACACAGCAAGTTCCAAAAGGAATGGTATTAAAAAAATAAAACTTATGTAATGATGTAAAACACTTCAAAATGGAGTGTTTTATTTTGCTATTTTTTTAATGATTATTAAGATGCAGACTGAAATTAGAAACCTTATATGTGTGATACTTTGATAATTTTATCTTACTATATTAAAATGTAAATATTTTGTCTATTATTATAGATAATTATATGATTTTAAAAGGAGGAAATTCTTTATAAACAAAAAAAGACGTCGGCAAACGTCTTTTTTAGTTTCCTATATAAGAAGCCATCCTATTGGACAGCTTCCAAAAAGAATAAAAAGGGGTTGGCTAGTGTGATACTAGCGACCAATTCGCCTAATTCCGAATTGGTAGTTCTTATACTAATCGAAAGTTTGACATTTGTCAACAAAAAAGTAGAAAAAAGTTAAAAAATTGGTAACTATTCAGACCTATAATTCAAAAAAATTAAGAAAGTAGTATAAATATGCTACTTTTTCTTTTAATTTATGGGATAATTATTATAGTAAATGGATAGTGATTATAAATGGGAAGACAAAGAGATTATCAATCGGGATTATATAATGAATTTGAACAATTAAATAAAAAATTAGTTGAGGAAAATGAAAGATTGAAAAATTAAAATAATAAAAATAGTAATAATTCAAGTAAATTATCTTTAGTTAATAATATTATTCCAAAAAAGAAAATGTTGCTATTTATATTATTGTTGTGTTTGATTTGGTAATAGTAAAGGTGGAAAATATATCATTTAAGTCTGAATGGTTATGAAAATCGTGTAAATTTTACGTTTATTTCTTTAAAAAAAAATCTTGTTGTGCTATAATATGCCAAGAAGGAAGTGATCCTATCATGCAGTTAAAAGATGTAAAAGGCATTGGTCCTAAATCTCTTTCTTTATTAAATAAAATTAATATTTATACTGTTGAAGACTTAGTTACACATTATCCATTTCGTTATGAAATATTAGAAAGATGTAATCTTAATGATATGGAAGATGGGGAAAAAATAATAATAGATGGAAAAATAGAAAGTGTTCCTATTTTAATGCACTTTAAAGCTGGACTTAATAAAATGAATTTTAGATTAGTGACAGCATCTGGTGTTGTTGGTGTTTCTATATTTAATAGAGCTTTTCTAAAGTCACAACTTGCAGTTGGTACTGGAATTACTGTTATTGGTAAACTAGATAAAGCTAAAAATGTTATAACAGCAACAGATATAAAATTAGAAACATTAATGAATAAAGTAAAAATAGAGCCAGTATATCATTGTACTTCTGGTATTACTAATAAAAATATGTCTACATATATTAATATGGCTTTATTGATGTTTGGAAAAGAAATACCTGATTATATACCAAGTAGTTATTTGGAAAAATATAATTTTTTAAATAAAAAGACATCTTTAAATATCGTTCATAATCCTTCAACTATTGATAAGTTAAAGGAAGTAACAATCAGACTTAAATATGAAGAATTATTTGCTTTCATGTTTAAAATTAATTATTTAAAGGTACAAAATAAAAAGAAGAATAATGGTTTGACTAGGGAAATTGATAGAAGTAAAATCGATAAGTTTATTAAAAAGTTATCTTTTGAGTTAACTGATGATCAAGTGAAGGCAATTGATGAAATTTTTAGTGATTTAGAATCTCCTAGTAGAATGAATAGATTATTACAAGGTGATGTTGGTTCTGGTAAGACAATTGTGTCTTTTATCGCGATGCTTGCTAATAACTTTTCAGGATATCAGAGTGCTTTAATGGCTCCTACAGAGATACTTGCTACACAACATTATAAAAATTTAGTTAGTTTTATAAATGATAGTGATGTAAAAATAGAACTTCTTACTGGTTCTACTTCTAAAAAAGATAAATTAAGAATATATTCTGGTTTGAAGGATGGAAGTATTTCAATGGTAGTTGGTACTCATGCTTTAATTCAGGATGATGTTGTTTATAATAATTTAGGTTTAGTTATAAC
>CAVIRY010000093.1:9243-11026 GCA_963645255.1 bacterium | reverse complement strand
GCCATATGATGCTTTTGCTTCTAAATATGGTATATGTTTAACAAATGTAAAATATCAACAAGATAGTAATACAGGAAAAATGACAAAAACTGAAATGGGTATACAAAAAGTGCAAATAGATAATGCATATACTTCTTTGACTAATCCATGTTATGATTGTCAATTTAGAGTTAAACCATATAAAGTAGGTGTTGGAACTTTGGGTGGTGTTGTTGCTTCTATGAGAAGTGGCAAGGTTGCTATTAATTCTAGTGATGGTTCTGCAGAGACAGGAACTTATTATTTGAAAGTTGCTAGATATGATTATACCTTGTTGTCTTCAACTGTTGATTTGGTTTGGTATTTTCAGTAGTAAATTAATAAAATAAAATATTATATTTCATAAACTTTTTACTTTTTGTTTGAGGTGTCTATGAAAAAATTCATTTTAAAAAATTGGTTAGTAATAATTATTTTATTTATTATGCTAGTAGCTATTAGCGTTTGTGCAATTGACGAATTAAAGGTTATTAATTCTAATTATGAGTATGTAAGTCAAAAAATTATTGAATGTAAACAAAATTTAGAAAAACGTGAAAATAATGCCAATTATAATGTTTTTTGCCAGCAATTAGTTGATAATCAAAATATTAAAGTTGATTTTTATACAGCATTTACTGATGTATTAGTATGGAAATTACATTTTTTAAATCCCATTGCATTTTTGATAATAGTTATTCCATTGCTATATAATATTTGTAATAAGTTTAAATATAAGTTTATAATTAATTCGCTTACTAGGCAAAGTTATTGTTCTTATGTTAAGTCAATGTTGAAAGAAGCTTACAAGTATATTTGGTCTTTGGTGTTGATTATTGGTACTTTAATTTTTATTTTGGCTATAAATACTACATTTGATGCTACATATGCAATTAATAATTCTACTATTGTTTGGAATGATCAGCTTATTAAAAAACCTGTTTTATTTATTTTTTTATATTTACTTAATATACTTATGTATTCTTTTACATTTGCTAATATAGGATTAATTATTGCTAAAAAGCACCATCGATTTATATCATGTGTTATTTTGTCTTATTTAGTTTATTTGGGTACTGAATTATTTTTGGAAATTGGTGTTACTATGATTATTTCTAATATATTGTTTAAGAGTGATTTTGGAATAATTTTTAATATTATGAATTTATTTATGTTTAATGATGTATTTGGTGCTGGCACATTGTTGTTGTTTAGCTTTATAGTTATGATGGTTTCGTTTATTCTTTTATATTTTGTTTATAAAAACAAGGAAAACCTTGTTATTAGCTGTGAAAAAAATAATTAAGGAGATAGGTATGAAAATTGAGATAGTAAACTTAAAAAAGAAGTTTAAAAGTAATACAGTTTTTGAAAATGTTAATTTAAATTTCAATTCTGGAAAGATATATGGATTATATGGCCGAAATGGTTCTGGTAAAAGTGTTTTTTTGAAAATACTATCTGGTTTATATAAACCTACTGAAGGATATGTTTTATTTGATGGAAAGAATTATAATAAAAGTAATATGTATGTGCCTAATTTAAGGGCTCTAATTGAAAAACCTTCTTTTTTTCCGGAACTGTCTGGTTATGAAAACTTGATGTTATTGGCTAGAATTCAAAATAAAATAGGTAGAGTTGAAATAGAAAACGCTTTAAAGCAAGTAAACTTATATGATGAAAAGGATAAAAAATTTTCTGAGTATTCTCTTGGAATGAAACAAAAATTAGGAATTGCTCAGGTTATTATGGAAAACCCTGATAT
>CAVIRY010000093.1:0-9233 GCA_963645255.1 bacterium | reverse complement strand
TAAATAATCCCGATATTCTTATTTTAGATGAACCATTTAATGGTATTGAAGAAGATAGCGTAAATAAAATAATGAAAATTTTAGTTGAAGAAAAAAAGAAAGGTAAATTAATAATATTATCTACGCACGTTAAGGATGATTTAAATAAAATCTCTGATGTAATATATAAATTTGATGATGGTAAAATAATTTATGAAAAAAAATAATTATATATTTTTTAAAAATGCATTTTACTTTTCAATTTATATTCTGATTTTGGCTGGTTTAATACCATTCTTTTCTTACCATACTCAAAATGATATATTTTATAAATTTTTTATTGTAATTTCAAATAGATGGTTTGTAATTTCTTGTTTATTAGTAACTGCTTTATTGACTATTAAATTTCAGAATTTATCTTATAATTATTTATATTGTTTGAGATTTCCAAGTTTGTATTCAGCAAAAAAAAGAATTGTTGCCCAAGCTTTATATTGTAATACAAAATTAATAGTGCTTGCTTTACTTTTTTTGTTTTTCTTTACTTTGTTAGTTGCTGGATTTAATACTTTGTATAGCTTTTTAAATGTTGTTTATGCTTTATGCAATGTAATTTATTTGATATTGCTTGTTAATTTTTTTTCTATTTTTATATTGGCGATGATGGAATATTGCAATAAAATTCTATGTATTACTTTGTATGCTGTGTTATCTTTTGTTTTGATTTTTAAAGGTGATTTTTTGTTTGGCTTGATTATTGATGATTTGTTATTTGTTTATGCTTCAAAATGTTTTGCACTGATATTGGCTATTATTTTATTTAATAAGTTATATATGAAAGGAAATTGATAAATGAAATATCATTTTATGTGTTTGATTGAATTGTTTAGGACAAAATTTTATAAACTTTTTATTATATTTATATTAATTTATTTAATGCTCTTGTTAACTGCATTTTTATCTAATTATGAAATGAATTTGTCACTATTTAATTCTCTGGTAGGTACGTCATTTAATACCTCATTTGGTGGGATTTTATGGCTGCTATATCAAGTTGGATTTCATGTATATATATTTTTTTGTATTTTTAATTATGAAAAAGATAATTCTTTTGAGTTTTTAATTTTACGAAAGTCTTATAGGTCTTTTATGAGAACAAAAATAATTGTTACCGCTATTCTTGTAATTTTATTTCGCGTCTTCTTTTTCTTTATTACTTTTCTACTTTTTAAAATGTATATTGAATTTCCAGTAACATCATTCGTTTTGAATATTTTGTTATATTTTGTAGTGCCGATGTTAATTGCTTTATTTTTATGTTTTTTTAATATGGGAGATTATAAAAAACATTTTATTAATTAATGACTAGTAAATGCTAGTCTTTTGTTTTATACTTTTATTATGAAGAAGAGTTTAAGAAAAAAATATTTGTTATTACGAAAAGATGTTTCGGGTAAGAAGGAAAAGGATAGTATTATTTTTGATAGAGTTATTTGTAATGATAAGGTTATTTTGGCTGATACTATTTTAATTTATGTATCTTTAGAAGATGAAGTTGATACAAAAAAATTAATTAGTTATTTTTTGAAATTTGGTAAGAAAGTAGCGGTTTGTAAAGTGTTTGGTAAGGAAATGAAATTTTATTATATAAATGGTTTTGATGATTTGGTTTTAGGATATAAAAATATATTGGAACCTAAGGAATATTGTATTGAGGTATTGGACTTTTGTAATTCTGTTTCTATTACTCCTGGTATTTGTTTTAATATGTTGGGATATCGGATAGGATATGGTGGGGGATATTATGATAAGTTTTATGATAAAGTTAGTCTTTATAAGATTGGAATTTGTTATAAGGAGTTTTTAATAGATGATGAGTTTAATGATATTTATGATGTTGCGGTAGATGAAATAATTACAGATTAGACTTTAAAATAGAGAGTTTTAGTGTTATAATTTTTTTAGTTATTTTGTCTTCGTAGCTCAGTTGGATAGAGCAATCGCCTCCTAAGCGATAGGTCGGCAGTTCAAATCTGCCCGGGGACACCATTTTGAATTCTGTCTAGACTTTTATAGTCTTGGATTTAATATAGAAAATATCAATTTCTAAAAGAAGTTGGTATTTTTTTTATATATAAGGAAAGTGCGTTTAAGCTATTATTGAGCTAAAAAAAGGACTTGATATAATCGAATCTATATCAAAAAAATTAAAGGCAAAAACTTTATTTATTTAATAATTTTAAATAAATTAGAAAATACAAAGGCAGAATTGATTAGAATGAATATAAAATAAGCTGATAGACTTAATCAACTAAATGAATCAGCAAGAAATCAAATAGAAGCTTTAATAAGTAATAAGAATGTTAAAGAATTGGAAGTATTACAACAACTAGTAAATGGAGATTATAAATATTTAATTGAGAGTAAATAAAATATAGTAAATGAGTTTTGATAGTTCCATATTGTTGAACTATCTATAGAAGTTAGTGTTTGACTTTATGTATTGGTAATGCTATTATGGTTGTAGTTGAAATTTATTTAAGTAAGGTGGGTTATAAATGACAAAAAATGAGTTTGATCCTTTTTTTGAATATTTAGATTTATGTAGTAGAGAATTAAAAGATACATTTGGAAGTAGAAATGATGTTTTGGATGCAAAAATAGAAGATGTATATTTAGATATTTTGTTAGATTTGGATGATATTTATAGAATTGATGTTTCTTTTGATATTGTTAAAAGAATGTTTGTTTTACAAAATTTAATTACTGAAAGATTTTGTAATGGTAGAGGTTTTTTACCAACGGCAGAGATGATTAAATTACTTTCTCATGAATTAAGGACAAAAGTAATAGAATCTGATGAAAGACCTAAGGCAGTCCTAGAAAATGATGGTAATATAAAAAGTGTTACTATAATGCTTGGAGATGAGGCTGTTTTAGGTATTGAGACATTTGATGAAGATAGATTTACGAATAGTCTTATGGTTAGTTGTAACAGAGTTAAAAATGCACGAGTAGTTACTTCAACTAGGGTTATTTCTCCTAATTATATCTTTGGTGATAATGGTGTTTATATTAATGCTGGTGATGAAAGCTTTTTAGATACATTTAAAAGAGCTAATACGCTTGAGTTTGATTCAACATTAGGATTTTATTATTGGTATATTGATTATTCTAGACCTGAAGAAAGAATTTTGGTTGATAGAGTTCACGGATTAAAAGATACTATTACTGATACTGGTGATGTTAAACCTGGCTCTTTTTATGCTCCAATGCTTAATGGTATAATACTTGGGGCTTTAAAACATAGTGATGAACAGATACTTAATTTTATAAATAAGCCTAGTATTAATGGTGAGAAGACTGGTAAAGTATATCAAAAAGTTAATGAATAAAATGTTTGAAATTTAGTTATTTTGGAGGTTTAAGTTATGGCATTAGATAGAGCTAAAAAACATTTAAAAAAGTTTGGATTTGAAGATAGAATTATAATATTTGATGAATCAACTGCTTCGGTAAAAGAAGCAGCTCACGCTCTTGGATGTACTGAAGGACATGTTGCGAAAACATTATCATTTTTAGTTGATGATAAACCTATTTTAATAGTTACAGCAGGAGATATGAAAATTGATAATGCTAAATATAGACATTATTTTAAGAAAAAAGCTAAAATGATTCCATATGATGATGTTTTAAATATTATAGGACATGATGTTGGTGGAGTTTGTCCTTTTGGTATTAATGATGGAGTAGATGTTTATTTGGATGAATCTTTAAAAAAATATGATATAGTTTATCCAGCTGCTGGTACAGGAAATAGTGCAGTATCTTTAAATGTTTTAGAACTTGAAGAGTGCAGTTGTTGCTTGGCATGGATAGATGTTTGTAAAGAGTAGTTTTACTACTTTTTTTCTTGATTATTTTTAATTGATAGGATATTATATATTACATCTTGAGGAGGTAAACATTATGCTTGATGGTGTAGTTGCGACAATTATGAAATGTATCCCTATTAATGAATATTGTTCAGTATATGTGCCAGATAGAATTATTACTGGTAGTTATGATGAGGAAAATAAAACTTTTATTGATACAGCTGGTAATTTGTATTTTGATATTAAAACTTCATTTTCTATATCTGGTGATGGATGTGCATATGATAATTTGATAGAACTTAGAAGTTTGAGTGAGGAGTTTTATGCTCCAGATTTTACATTTCTTGATACATATGATGCTTATTCTGAAGAAAGCAAAAGTTATGTAGTTTTAGCAATTATTGATGAGAGAAATGCAGATCGTGTTTCTACTATATATATTGATACAAGACAATTATTAGATACAGCGAGAGAATATGAAATGGATATTATTGATGATCAGTTTTTAATTATTACTGCATTAAGTCAAAAGTTTAAATATTGTGAAAATTTTGATGAGGTATTAGAAGATATTTGTAATGTTACTTTAGCCGGTGGAGTTCCTACTGAGAAATTAGAAAGGACTAAGAAGGTTATTAATCATTATTTAAATAGATTAGGTGAAACATTAATGATTATTAATGAAGAAATTGATTTTAATGAGTCTTTAGAAAGCGAAGAGGATAATAGTACTAACTTTTGTGAGTCTTTTGAAGAAATTGATATAGAAAAAATATATGATTATGTAAGGAAAAATGTTGTTGGACAAGATGAGGCAATTTATAGATTGGTTATTGAAATAGCTAGAGCGTTTGACTCTGGAAGAGAAAAAGATGGTATTTTAATTACTGGTGAATCTGGAGTTGGTAAGACACTTGCTTTAACTACTTTAGCAGAATGTTTAAATAGACCAATTTTAATTGTTGATTCTACTCAAATTACAATACCGGGTTATGTTGGTAAAAGTATAGAAGAATATTTATATAATTTGTATGTTGACTGTGGTGGCAATAAAACTTTAGCGGAAAAAGCAATAATATTTTTTGATGAAATTGATAAAAAAGGATCAGAAAAAAAGTCAGATGTTTCTGGGCAAGGAGTATTAAATGTTTTACTTAAGTTTTTAGATGGTACTACTTATGATGCTGCTGATTCTAAGTATAATCCTACTAATGTTGTTAAAATATCTACAAATGATATGTTAGTTATAGCTTCTGGTGCTTTTACTGATGTTTATGACTCTAAAAATAGTAGTGCAATTGGTTTTGAAAAAAAAGATTTTAAAGAGAGAGAACCTAGTCTTGACGATTTTATTTCTAAAGGTATGATGACAAAAGAATTTATGGGTAGATTTCCGATAGTAATTCATTTTAAATCATTGGACAAAGAGGATTTATTAAACGTTTTAACTGTTTCTAATAAGTCTCCATTAAAAAAAGAAGAGAAGACTTTTGAAAATGCTGGTGCTAGGTTAAAAGTTACTCCTGCATATTTAGATGCTGTTGCTTCTTCTGCTTTAAAGTTAAAAACAGGTGCAAGAGGTTTAAAAAGAATTGTTTCGGATACTACTTGGCGTCCTTATGCTAAAATTAAAGCTGATGGGATATATGATGAAGTTATATTAGATGCTAATACTGTTAGTGATAATAAAGTATATCAATTAGTAAAAAAAGATAAAAACATTTAAAATTTGTTTTTATCTTTTCTTCTTTCTTTAATTAATTTTTTTTCTTCTCGTTTTGTCATTTGATATGGTACTAATTCTTTATATGGTGTATATAAATATGATATTTTAGTAGGGTCTTTTATATTAGAAAAACTTACTTGGCTTGCTAGAATTTCTTCTGCTTGGTGCTCATCCATAATTGGACATTTGTCTTTAAATCTTTTTATTGATCCAAGAGTACTTTTATAGAATAGTTCATCTGTTTTTAGAATTGTTCTTTGCATAGCTATAAAAATCATTCCATCTTGGATATTTAACTTTTTTATGGTTATTTTTTTTATAGTTCCGGTATAATATTTACGCATATCGTCTCACCTGGCTTCATATTGTATCATATTTTTGATGATTAGTAAATTTTTTTGTTAAAAAGTATTGAAAAAATTTTTTTACTTTGGTATAATTTTTTTGTCATTTGGAAATGGCGATGTAGCTCAGCTGGCTAGAGCGTCCGGTTCATACCCGGAAGGTCGGGGGTTCAATTCCCTCCGTCGCTACCAGAAGAATGTTAACTCAGGAATTTTCCTGAGTTTTTATTTTACTTTTTAATGATAATGTTGTAAAATTAAATTGTTGATTTATTGCCCTATAGCCAAGTGGTAAGGCAATGCGCTCTGACCGCATCATTTCGTTAGTTCGAATCTAACTAGGGCAGCCATAATATAAATAAGAATACAGTGAGGTGTATTTATGAATATAGATGAAAGAAATGAGTTAGCTGAAATTTTATTTCCTAATATTACTAAAACTAGAGAGTATTATGAAGAAATGTATCCTAAGAGAGATTTAGTATCTGGTGCTATGGTAACTAGATATGGTCCTTCTCCTACGGGAAGTGTTCATTTAGGAAACTTATATTCAGCTTTTTGTGATATGGTTTATGCTAGGCAGTCAAAAGGAGTTTTCTTTTTAAGAATTGAAGATACTGATCAAAAACGTATGGTTGAAAATGGTATTGAAAATATTACTAGTGTATTGAAAGGATTTAATATACTTCCAAATGAAGGATATTCTTTTGCTGGTGAATATGGTCCTTATCAACAAAGTAAAAGAGCTGAAATTTATCAAACCTATGCCAAAGATTTAATAAAACAAGGACTTGCATATCCATGCTTTATGACTGAAGAAGAACTTGCTAATATAAGAGAAGAACAAGAAATTAATAAAGTAAGAACTGGTGTATATGGTATTTATGCAGCTGATAGGGACTTATCAC
This sequence comes from bacterium, assembly GCA_963645255.1. GTDB lineage: Bacteria > Bacillota_I > Bacilli_A > RF39 > UBA660 > CAG-877. The sequence continues at coordinate 2,401 of CAVIRY010000093.1, read as the reverse complement.
TTGATGAGATAAAAGAAAAGCTTTTAAAAAAAGAAGAATATGTAATTAGATTAAAGTCTCCAGGTGATGCTTCTAAAACAATAGAAATAGTTGATTGTATTAAAGGAAAAATGAAATTTCCAGAACATGATACTGATACAGTACTTTTAAAGAAAAATGGTATACCTACATATCATTTTGCTCACGCTATAGATGATCATTTAATGCATACAACTCATGTTATTAGAGGTGATGAATGGGTTTCTAGTTTACCATTACATATCCAATTATTTGAAGTGCTTGGTTTTGATAAAGTTCAATATGCACATATTGCTCCAATTACAATTAAAGATCAAGAAACAGGTGCAATACGTAAATTAAGCAAAAGAAAAGATCCTTGGGCTGGAGTTAAGTTCTATGAAGAGGGTGGCATTCCAATAGAAGCTTTACATCTTTATTTAGCGACAATTACAAATACTAATTTTGAAGAATGGTATTTAGCTAATCAAGATAAAACAATAGAAGACTTCACTTTCAGTTTTGATAAGCATGCCATTGGTGGAACTAGTTTTGATGAAGCTAAATTTAATAATATTTGCAAAACATATTTTTCTAGAAAGACTGGATTAGAAGTTTATAACGAAACAGTAGCTTGGGCTTTAAAATATGACAAAGACTACGCTAAATTATTAGAAGAAAATAAAGATGATATGATTAAATTCTTAAGTATCGAAAAAGATGGTCCTAGACCTAGAAAAGATATATCTAAGTATAGTGATGTTAAAGAAGAGTTTTCTTATGCAATAGACTCTATGTTTGAAAGAGAAAATTATTCTAAAAATGATGGGGATAAGACTTATGATGTTTCTTTAGTAAAAGAGTATATTGAAAATATAGATTTAGATGTTACTAATGAAGAATGGTTTAATATGACTAAGGAGTTTGCTAGTAGTCATGGTTATGCTGTTAGTCCTAAAGATTATAAAAAGAATCCAGATATTTATAAAGGACATGTTGGTGATATATGTGAAGCTGTTAGAGTTATATTAACTGGTAGAAGACAGTCACCTGATTTGTTCTCAATAATGAAGATACTTGGTATAAAACGTATAAAAGATAGAATTGATTTCTATGAAAAAAGTAAAAAATAGTTTGAGTATTTTAGTTACTTTTAGCTATTTTTTTTAGTTACTTTTAGCTATTTTTTTGTTGAATTTTTTGTGTTGATATGCTATTATATAAAACAAATTTTACTTTATGAATGTTACAATTTTTATTATTAATTAAAGGTGGGTTTGTTTTATGACTGTGCAGGAATCTAAGAAAAAATTATATAGGTTATTAAGTTATTCTTATCTTAATGCCTATAATCATGATATTGCTTTAAAATGTCTTAAGGAATTAGAAAAAACAGAAGATTATGAATATTATAGTTTACTAGGTTCTTTTCTATTAATGAATAAAAATTATGAAGAGGCAAAGGAAGCATTTTTTAAAGATATAGCATCTGGTAATGATATTTATTCTACTTATTATGGTCTTTATAGAATTGCTTTAAAAGAAAAGGATTATGAAAATGCCTATAAATATGCAGTGATTTGTAATAATAAAAAATTAAAAACTAGGGTTGATTATTCGTTACAAATGGCTTTAGCCAAAAAAGCTATGGATGTTAGTGCTAATTCTTCAAACGAAAATTGGGCTGAATATTATATTGATGAACAAAAACCTATATTTACGGATTTTACAGCTAATATATATTATCAGAAAGCAATAGAGGCTTTTAATAATGGAAATATTTTTGAAGTTAGAGAAAATATTTTAAAATTATGTGAAAATGCTAATATGCAAAATATAGCTTTTGATTTTTATGGTTTTTCTAAGAGTATTGATGATTTAATATTATTACAGAAAGAAGCTTATTTTAAGGCTGTAGAAAATTCAAATGATGGGTATTTTGTTTCTGCGAGCGAGGCTTTAAATTATATTAATTTAACAGCAAATATGGATGCAAAAAGAGCAGAGAAAGTCTTTAAATTAGAAGAGTCTTGGTTGAGAGAAGAAGTTAGTCCAATTATAATAAATTTTTTAGAAAGAAAAATTAAAGAGAAAAAAACTCATATGGAGCTTGATAATAATCAATTTAGATTTTATAAATACATTGTTCATCAAATAAAATATTCAATAGAAAAAGAAGATTATGAAAAAGCAAATGAATTTACAGAACTTGCTATTACAAGTTTTGATTTACCAGTATTTTTATATTACAAAGGAAAAATAAATTATTTTTGGGGGAAATTTGATGAGGCTGTTGATTGTTTTGAACGTTATTTAGAACAAGGTTCAAATAAATTATGTGCTGCCTCTAGATATTTAAGTGATTCATATAGAGTGCTTGGTAATGATGCTCAGGCTGATGATG
>CAVIRY010000092.1:0-7225 GCA_963645255.1 bacterium | reverse complement strand
ACCTTTGTTTGTTATCTATATTATAAATCGGTATCATTTTAACTAATGTTTAACAAAAAACATACCATCACTCCACAATACTAGTATATTCTTTATCCAACTTTTGATACTTATCAGCTATTTTTGTACCATCCAATTTTTCTAAACAATACCAACCTTTTCTAAACAACAACTCATAAACTTCTCTTTGCATACTAGCAATTTTCAAAAAAACTTCCCTTTGTAATTGATACAACTTTTCACTACTAGCTTCAGTCATTGCCACAACATAATTTTTCTCCATTTCCTTTAAAGTAGATAATAATGAATTAAGATAATCTTTATCATTTAAAGAAATTCCTTCAGGAACCTCAACTTTTAAATTACATATTTTATTATTCATAACTAATTCCTCCTAAAATATCTAAAACACTATTTAAATTATCATCAAATAATTCACAAGCCCTCTCCATAATATCGATTATCTCCTTATCATTAACACTACTTATAGAATCATTTACACATTTTAAAGCTCCATAATTCCATTGAAACATATCACTTAAATAATCTAAATCCTTTCCTGTTAAAATATTATTAGGAACTTCAACATATTGTCCATTCATATATTTTTCCTCCTCAATAGTATTTTGAGCAAAAAAAATAATTTTAAACAAAAAAAAGATTCTCAAATTAGAGAATCAAAACATTACTTTTCTAACAACTTAGATATTTCTTTAATATTCTTTTTAAATATAATAACATCTATTATACTAGAAACTGAATTAATAGTTATTAAAATACCCAAATATACAGTTAAAGCCATAGTACCAATACTAGGATAAATTATAATAATTATACCAGATATAATAGCTATCAAGGCACATATAAATATAGAAAACCAAGTATCATATTCATATTTTTTTAATAGTAAAGAAATTCTTAAATCTAGTGTAGCCTTAGTTACCATAATTACACCAATAACAATAGGAAATAAAGTCTTCACAATATCTGGATTTAATAACATAATAATTCCAAATAATAATTCTACAATACCAAGTGTTAAAAAGCTTGAAAAGAACATACTAGCTTCTTTTTCAATTATAAAATAGATACCATTAACTATTAATATAACCGCTAAAATATAAGTTATAGTCGTAAATGAAACATCTGGAAATATAATAAATATCATACCAATAACAAACATTAACACAGATATTACAATAGATGAATTTAAAAACTTATTTAATCTACTAAGCATAACTTACTCTCCCTTCTAATATAATTATATATTTTTTTTATAACCAATGTAAATTCCAAAAAATTAATATCCAACAAATCAATTTATCTGTTGGATATTATTATACCAAGAAAAAAAATATTTACTATGGTTCCATCCTACTTGGCCCCCTATATATAAACATTGTTTCTTTTAATGATTCAGTACCTAAAAGTAACATTGTTATCCTATCAACACCAATAGCAAATCCACCATGTGGAGGACAACCGTATTTAAAGAACTCAAGATAAAATTTAACATCATCTTTAAGACCTTTTTCTAAAGCCTGTCTGCACAATATTTCATAATTATTTTCACGTAAAGCTAAAGTTGTAGTTTCGCATCCTTTCCAAATCAAGTCTGCTCCTTGTGGAATACCATTAACTCTTTTATGATAAAAAGCTCGCTTCTTAGCACTAAAATCTGTAATAAAAACAAATTCATGTCCATACTTTTCCATTATATATTTAAAAGCTAATTTTTCAGATTCTGAATTCATATCACCAACATCTTCATAGTTCATTTTAAATCCGTATTGTTCTTCCAAAACTTTATATAATTCTTCCAACTTAATTCTAGGAAATGGTTTAGTAGGAACAACAACGTCTACTCCAAACAATTTTTTTATCTCATCACCATATTTTTCTTTAACTGCACTAAGTCCAGCTATCAATAAATTTTCTTCAAAATCCATTAATTCATCAAATGATTCCAAATAACTAATTTCAACGTCAAAAGAAGTAAACTCTGTAGCATGCCTATAAGAATTAGAGTTTTCTGCTCTAAATGCCGGAGCAATTTCAAATACTCTTTCAAAACCAGAACACATAGCCATCTGTTTATAAAACTGAGGACTTTGTGCCAAATAAGCCTTTCTATCAAAATATTTAACCTCAAAAACCTGAGAACCAGATTCACTAGCTGTACTAATAATTTTAGGAGTATGAATTTCTATAAAATCATTTTTAACTACAAATTCTCTCATCGCATTAATTAAACATGTTTGAACTTTAAACATAAGAAGATTCTTTTCATTTCTTAAATCTAAAAATCTATAGTTCAACCTTGTATCTAATAGCATGGACTTACTATCTTTATAATTAATAGGTAATTCTCCTAAACATTTACTAGTAACAACTATCTCCCTCGGTATTATTTCCATACCATTAAGTTTTACCATATCATTTTCAAATAATTTTCCCGTAACTTTAACAGTACTTTCAGGAATCAAGTCCGAAACAATAGCATTTAACCTTTCATTATCTTCATTCTTTTCAACAGTTACTTGTACTTTACCAGTAATATCCCTAACTACCAAAAATTGCACATATTGCAAATCACGAACATTTTCCACAAATCCTTCAATACTTATTTCTTCATTAAAATGTTCTTTTAAATTTTTAAAACTTATTTTTTTCATTATCACACCTCCGCAAATATAAAAATTTAAATAAAAAACAGTAATATTATCCATAAGGGACGAATTACTGTTATATCCGCGGTACCACCCAATTTATTATATAAATATATAATCACTTAAAATAGATAACGGTTTTAACCGACTTATTCTACTATTATTTCAAATAAGTAGCTCCTAGGTGTCTTTCCTTAAAACGACTAGTTATCTTTCACCAGACATGATAACTCTCTACAATAGTTATTAAAAGTACTCTTCCTATTCGCAGCTGATAGAAGTATTCTACCATAAAATTTTAAAAAAATCATTTTATTTCTTATATATAGGAAATTTCTTAGTAAGTTCAAGTACTTTTCCCATACATTCATCTTGTATTTCTTTATTATCAACGTTACTTAAACTCTTATAAATAATTTTAGCAATCAATTCAAAGTCTTTTTCTTTCAAACCTCTTGTTGTCATAGCAGCACTACCTATTCTAATACCAGATGTAATAAATGGAGACTCAGTATCAAAAGGAATTGTATTTTTATTACATGTAATATGAATTTCATCAAGTACTTTTTCCGCAACTTTTCCAGTTAATCCAAATGAAGTTTTAACATCAACTAAAATCAAATGATTATCAGTACCATCTGAAACAATTTTCACACCATTTTCTTTTAAAGTATCAGCCATAGCTTTCATATTTTTAATAATTTGTTTTTGATAATCTTTAAACTCTGGTTGTAACGCTTCATAAAAACATTGTGCTTTAGCTGCTATAACATGCATTAAAGGTCCGCCTTGAATACCAGGAAAAACTACTTTATTAATTTTTTTAATTAATTCTTCACTATTAGTTAAAATAATTCCTCCTCTTGGACCTCTTAAAGTCTTATGTGTTGTAGAAGTAACAACATCAGCATAAGGAAAAGGACTAGGATGTAATCCAGCAGCTACAAGACCAGCAATATGAGCCATATCAACCATTAAATATGCTCCAACTTTATCAGCAATTTCTCTAAATTTCTTAAAATCAATTATTCTAGAATAAGCACTACATCCAGCAATAATCATTTTAGGCTTTTCTTCTAAAGCTATCCTTTCTAATTCATCATAATCAATCATTCCAGTCTCTTCTGACACATTATAAGAAACAATTTCATAATCAAGGCCAGAAAAATTAATTGGATGACCATGTGTTAAATGTCCACCATGTGATAAATTCATACCCATAACTTTATCCCCATGATTGATTAAAGCTCTATAAACAGCCATATTAGCACTACTACCAGAATGTGGCTGAACATTAGCATATTTACAATCAAAAAGTTGGCATACATACTCAATAGCTTTTTTTTCAAATATATCTATGTATTGACATCCACCATAATATCTTTTACCAGGATAACCTTCTGCATATTTATTAGTAAGAATGCTCCCTTGTAATTTCAAAATATCCTTAGAAACATAATTTTCAGAAGCAATTAACTCAATATTTTCCTCCTGTCTTCTAGTTTCTTTTCTTAAAGCATCACTTAATATTTTATCCATCATTATCACCTCATACAAATAGTTTAAATTTATTTTATTTCAGAGCCGCCCCATTCAACAACGCTATAACCTTTTCTAACAACCTTAGTTAATTTTTGTTCCTGAACATCGATTTTTTTATCCAAAGCTTTATAATCCATAATTACTCTAATAAAAGTATCAGGTTCAGGATTAATTTCAATAGGCATATAATTATTTATTTCATCTAATGTCTCAAATCTAATATAATTATATTTATTAGCCTCAAGTCTAGGCAACCAGTATATAATAAATTCGTTTATTTCTCTTTCATTTAACCCTAAAATTTCAAGTTTTTCCTCTAAAAAGTCTACAGTATCTTTTCCTTCAACAACAAAGCCATCATTTTTTACAGCCGCTAAACTATTTTTTCCTTCATAATACAAACCATAGTAACTTCTATTAGTGTCTAAATCAAATAAAGTACCGTCTTTTTTAGCAATAACATTCCATCCATCCTCATATTTAGGATAAGAAGTAGTTAATAATGACGAATTTAATAATTTAACAGAAACATTTGTCTCTTCTTCAGGATAAATATATAAAATAGGCTTATCAACAGAGCCACCAGATCCACCGTAAATATTACCATATTTTACAATATTATTATACTCTTCATCAGTAAATGTAATAACTATCTCATTTTGATATACATTTGTATCAACTGGCACCACTAAAAAATAAGCACCAATATCAGCCGTACCACCAGAGACATTTTCCCATAAATACAAAGTAATTTTACCATCTTTTTCTATAGCATTAGCAAGACGAGCTTTTACATTAAAAGTACCATAAACAGCATATGACACTATCATATATTTTTTATTTTTATCCGTATATTTAACATCTAAATTAAAGTCCTTGCAAAATTCAGTATAACCATAATAATCATACAATTTGGTACTATTAAAAGATTGAACAATTTTCCATGCTAATTCAGAACTATAATATTCAGAAAAAGACACTTCCTGATAATCATAATCACCAGAATAATCATCTTCAATAATATAATATTTAACTCCATCATTATATTTAATATCTACGTTAGTAATTTTCTCTTCTGCAATAACTTTCTCATCATTTTCATTATAACTACTTAAAAAAGTACAGCCAATGAATAGGCCAATTACAAAAACACAAACCAAACTAATAATAAATTTACTTTTTCTTTCCAAACTACTCACCTCAAAATATAAATCTCACCATACATAATAATTTAAAAATTTTTAAACATCATCTCCTTTTAATCTTATCAAATATTTTATTAAAATAATAATACCAATTTACAGGCAAATAAAAATCACCAATGTATTCTTCTACATGCCCACCAAACCCTTTTTTAAATTCATAAACTCCATCAGCATCTTTATCAAATATACCCTTGATACCATAAAAATTATACTTTTTATAGTTGTTTGCACAAGCATATTTAATCATCATCCATTGAATTAAATATTGTGCATAAAAATTGTTATACTTATCAACATTTCCAGAAAATAAATAAATTGCTTCATCGCCAAACAACATAAACATAGAAGCTGATAATGGAATCATTTTTTCATCGTATTTAGCAACATCATTCAATCGATTAGTTAAAGAATCAATGTTTTTCTTAACTTCTTTAGCACTATTATTTTCTTTATTATAAAACTTCTCATACTTCTTATTATAAGTTTCTAACTCTTCTTCAATCTTCTTTTTATAATTTTCTGCATCTAAATAAGCTACTACAAACCTAACATCATCACCAAATGACTCATACATATGCTGATAATACTCTAAACTTCGATCAGAGAATCCTATAAGTTTACTAGTCTGCTCAGTAATATTTTTAAAAACAGGCAAATCATCATAAGATATATCCTTAATAATAATACCAAACTTTTCAGCTTTCTTAATCTTACTCATATGATGAGGTTTAAACTCTTTCACAATATCATCAAAACTCTTATTTTCTAAATCTATTACATATTGCCATCTAACTTGATGTCCTTGATCATAGCCAGTAGTAAATCCATTATGAATAAACCCTTGTTTTTTTAATATATCAACAATATCACCATTATCATATTCATCAGTAATATCACCATTTATATCTCTACTTTTATACAATATATTAGGATCTATATGTAAAACATAACCTTTTCTTTCCTTAACAAACTTCTTTAAATTATCTATAAAAAACTTTAAAATTTCTTCATTTTTATAATCTAATAATAAACCTCTTGGCGAATAAAAATAATTATATCCTAAACGATTCTTTTTAGAAGTCAATCTACAACCAGCAACGATTTTTTTATCTTTTTCAACACCCAAATAATATACATTAGTGCTTGCGGTATCCATCTTTGGAGATTGCATAAAAGATTTTAACTCACACTTATTTAAAAATTTTGTGAACTCATCTATAGTTAATTCTCTAAACTTCATATTATTTTCTCCTTTTATATCAATCTATATTTTAGTATTTGATTAAAATATAAAATTTATTAAACATATCATTAATCTTACTTCTTAATTATATAATTATTTAAAAAAAATAGCAACATAGACAATAAAACTGAATTACTGTAAATCAAAAGAAAATAAGAACAAAAGACAAATTTCAATTGAAAAAATTTCAATTTGTCGTTTTTTTGTCGTCGCCGATCAAATTTCCTACTTCACAGCTAGAGTAACCTCTATTCTCCATAGGCTTAACTTCCGATAGTCGCTACCGTACTCTTTTTTTATATTATTTATTTTTTTCTAATTAAGTGAATAATGTATTTTTAGTCCTTCAAACATAATATTTATACTGGCATTTATATCTCTATCATTGTTACTGCCACACTTATCACATGTCCAATTTCTTACTCCTAAATCATTTGTTTTATTTGTTATATTATCACAATAGCTACACTTTTTACTGCTAGGAAAATATGTATCTACTTGATAATAATATTTTCCTAATAAATTACATTTCCATTTCAGCATTTGACATATTTTATTAAAACTGG
>CAVIRY010000091.1:0-4145 GCA_963645255.1 bacterium | reverse complement strand
CTACAATACAGCTACACCATCAGAATTATTATCAGCTGTTAATGACACCTGTGAACTAGATAAAGACAGCGAATTGTACAAAAAAATTTGGGCGACAATTAAAACTATGTTATTTGACAACGAGATACACTACAGATATTCTTACAGCCCATTAGGTGGAGTTGTTGCCTTAATCATTTCAGTAATTATGATATTATACACAATAGACGTTGCTATAAGGTCTTTAAAACTAGCAATACTTCGTTTGATTGCACCAATACCAATAATCAGTCATATGAGTGTGTCTGCTAAAGAAGGTAAAGGTGAAGATGCTTTTAATAGCTGGGTAAGAAGTTTAACTAGTACTTATCTAGAACTATTTATACGTCTAGCAATCATGTACTTTGTTATATATTTAGTACACGATATAGTAGCAAACGGTATCGTTATTAATACGGGAACAGGAATTGTCGGAGTACTTTCTTTTGTATTTATTGTTATTGGTATCTTCATTTTTGCTAGAATGGCACCTCGTTTTATAGAAAATTCTCTTGGAATTAAAGGAATGGGAGGAAGCATTGGTTTAGCAATGGGACTTTCTGCAGCAGGAGCACTAAGTCAAACCGGAACTTTAGGTGAAGCATTTGAAGCAGCAAGAAGAACAACAGATGCTAACATAGATAATTATAATGCTGGAAAAGGATTACTACCATTAGGTGGACCAGGAGGAGCTTATAATTCAGGAAGAGACCATGTCGCTAGAATATTGACTGGCGATCCTAAGATGACAGCAAGAGAAATGGCCTATGGCGAGAGACATTTAAATGCAATGGGAATTAATCCTATGTCATTAAAACAAAATAAGAAAGATTTCCTAGATGCCCAAGCCGAAATGAGCAGAAGAGAAGATATGCAGAAGCGTGGATGGGATAAAATGTCTAATCAAGAACATCAACAACTTGAAGAATGGTACAGAGATCAAAATGGCATTGGAATGGGACCATTAACTGCGGAACAAGATGATGAACTTCGACACTCAGCTGCATTTCAATACTATCATGAGGCAAAGATTGATGCTCAGTCAAAACAAGATGATTACGAAGATAGAAAAAGTATGGCTAAGGTGTATGGCGGAGCTAGATCATATGAAGCTAAATATGAAGAAAATAGAGGAAATAGAGCTGCCGTTGGTGGAAGATATGATACTAATTCACCTAATGTAAGGCGACAACAAAGGTATAGAGCACAGGGAAGTGGGGCCGATTCAACAAGACGAGCATTTGGAGGCGGCGGACGAAACGTACCTCCTCCAGGACCTTAAACAAACGAATAATTAGGAGTGTGATATAAGTGAATTATTTAATACCGGCTAATACAAAGAACGGACAGTTAATCTTAGGTATGTTTAGAAAAAGTGATTTAATAATTTTAATTTCTGGTGTCATAACAACTATAGCGATACTTGCTTTTATCCCTATAACAACAACATTAGGGACAATACTTGCCTTGTCACCAGGAATTATCTGTGGCTTACTAGTTATGCCAATACCATATTATCACAATGTTTTAAATGTCATTATTGAGTTATACGATTATATAACTTCAAGGCAAACTTATAGATGGAAAGGTTGGTGCTATAAAGAATGGCTAAAAAAGTAACCTCTGGTTATACAGAAGACTGGTTACCAGTAAAAGGAATTCAAAATGGATTCATTATAACTTCAAATAATCAGAAAGTAACAGGTGTAAAAGTTACACCTAGAAATATATTTATTCTTGATCAAAATTCTCAAGATAATGTTCTTATCAGTTTAAAAAACTTTTACAATATGTTGGACTTTGAGTTCTGGTTAGTAGTAGCTGACCGTCCTGTTGACATTTCCGTTTACATGGCACAGCTTCAACTACTATATAATGAAGCTCCCAATCCAGCAATTAGAAAGTTAATTATGCAAGATATTAATAAAGGTAATGCTTTCATTAATAATAATATTGTTGATACAGAATACTACTTATTATTTAAAGATAAGAATGTAGATTTACTACAAAAACGTGTTAGAACAATGATTAACGGACTTGCCAGTTGTGGATTAAATGCTTCTCAAGTTAATAATGACGACTTAAGAATCATTCTAGAAAACTTCTTAAACGGTGGAGAAAATACTGAATTTGGGACGGTGATGTCATAATGAGTATCGGAATCAAAAGTCAATTAGCTCCTAAAGGACTACATTTTAATCCAAGTGACTTTGTCATTAGCGATAATTATGCAACAATATTAACAGTTGTATCATATCCTAAATATATTCAACCAGGTTATTTATCATCATTAACTAACATGCCTGGAATTAAAGTAGTAATTAAACACATCCCAGTACCATTTCAACAAATGGCTAAGATGTTAAATAGACAAGTAGCCGACTTAAAAGAAAAATATAAAAATGAACACGACTTAACAGTTCGTGAAAGATATCGTCAAGATGCAGAAAGTTTGGAATATTTTGTTTCCATGTTAGCAGCAAGTCAAGCACGTATTTTTGACTTTCAAATGCATATTATGATTACTTCTCCTACAAAAGAAGGACTAGAATTAAAAAAAGTTAATGTTAAAAACTATTTAGACGCTATGGAATTACGTGCTATATCATTACGTTTTGAACAAGAAAAGGTATTAAAATCAATATTACCAATATTCCCAGCTCAAGATATAGAACAACGTATTGGAACACCAATACCTTCCGTTACTATAGCGGCAATGTATCCATTTATCTTTGATAGTATTAAAGATCCAGGATTATCAACTTTACTAGGAGTAGACTTCTCCGGTGGAGTAATTCTATTTAATCAGTTCCTATATAAAATAAAAAAAGAAAATAATAGAAACAATGCTAACATGATTATGCTAGGTACATCAGGATCAGGTAAGTCAACCGCAGCAAAACTTCTACTAAGAAGTCATATTCGTAACGGTTGTCAAATCGTTATAATCGATCCAGAAGATGAATTTAGAGAAATAACGCAAGCCTTTGGTGGCGACACAGTTGACATTGGTAAAGGTGGCGAATTCGGATTAATAAATCCATTAGAAGTAGTAATAGATGCTGATGAAGAAGAAATAAAACAGGGACTTGGTTATACAGTTTTAACAAGGACCTTACAGTTTTTAAAAGCATTTATGAAGTACTATGACCCATCAATTCAAGAAGATGTTTTAACTATGTTTAGTGAAGTAGTACAAGATACATATAAACGTTTTGGAATTGATTTCAACACCGATTTTTCTCATTTTACTAGTGCTGATTATCCTACATTTAGTGACGTATACGCCACAATAAAAGGAAAATTAATGTCAATGACAGAGCAAACTCAAGAACGTGAAATTATGGAACGACTTGAATTAAAAGTTAGACCAATCACAAAAGAATTAAAATTCTACTTTGATGGTCATACAACAATAAGTAAAGATAGTGACTTCATGGTATTTAATATCAAAGAGTTAATGAATAGTGATACAACAGTTAAAAACGCCTTATTCTTTAACGTTTTAAAATATGCCTGGGGACTATGTCTAGACTATGATGTAGATACTATCCTTATGGTTGACGAGGCACATGTATTATTGGGGGATAAAAACACACTAGGTGCAGACTTCCTTGCTCAAGTACAACGTCGTGCACGTAAGTACAATACAGGTACAATAATAATTACTCAACAGCCAAGTGACTTTTCAGACCCAGCAGTTATTACTCAAGGAAAAGCAATATTTGACAACTCATCATATTACTTAGTCATGGGTCTAAAAAAACAAGCAGTTGAAGATTTATCATTATTAATTGATTTAAATGAAAGCGAAAAAGAAAGTATTAAACGTTATTCTCAAGGAGAAGCCTTATTCGTTTGTGGAAATAGACGTATGAGAATAAATGTTACAGTAACAAAAGAAGAATTAGACTCCTTTGGTACTGGAGGAGGATATTAGTAGTATTGGATGGTGATAACATGTCAGCATATACAGCAAATAGAAGAGGTAACTCTAACAACAAAAAAAAAGATAATGCTAGTAGCAATAACAATAAAAATGCTCAAAACGTAAAAAAAGCAGCTGACATAGCTATTGCCAGTAAAAACCCTTATGCCGTAGCAGCCGGTAAAGCTGTTAAAACAGC
>CAVIRY010000090.1:0-7917 GCA_963645255.1 bacterium | reverse complement strand
CATTTGAAGAGAAAAAAGAATATAAAGTTTACGTGTATCAACAAATTAAGGAAGATGAAAATAGTCTTTTTGGCTTTAAAAATTTAGCCGAAAAAGAATTATTCTTGAAACTAATTAGTGTTAAAGGACTAGGTTGTAAAATGACTTTACCAATGTTAGCTTTAGGAAATGTAGAAGGAATAATGGACGCCATTGAAAGAGAAAATATTTTATATTTAAAAAAATTTCCTAAAATAGGTGAAAAATTAGCACGTCAAATTGTCCTAGACTTAAAAGGAAAACTAGAGTTCATTGGTGTTGGCATTTCTGATGATGAAGTAAATAATGCTGAGGAGTTAAAAGAAGTATTAATAGGATTAGGTTATAAGGATAAAGAAATTAAAGGAGTTATTTCTAAAGTCAATAAAGATGTATCAATTGAAGAACAAGTAAAAGAAGCCTTAAGATTATTATTGAAGTAGGAGGGAAAACATTATGAAAAATGAAAGCGTTATAACAAAATATTCACTTGAAGATGACCAAGTGATTGATAATACAATTCGTCCTGAGACAATAGAAGAATACATTGGTCAAAGTGAAGTAAAAGAAAATATTAAAGTCTTTGTTGAAGCTGCCAAAATAAGAAATGAAGCCTTAGATCATGTTTTATTATATGGCCCTCCAGGACTTGGTAAAACAACACTAGCTTTTATTATTGCCCATGAACTAGGTACAAAAATAAAAACAGCTTCAGGTCCAAGTATTGAAAAAACAGGTGACTTAGCCGCTATACTTTCATCACTTGAACCAGGTGATGTCTTATTTATTGATGAGATTCATAGAATGCCAAGATATATTGAAGAAGTATTATATCCAGCCATGGAAGACTTTTCACTTGACATTATCATCGGTAGTGAAGGTAATACAAGAAATATAAAAATAGATTTACCGCCATTTACTCTTGTCGGAGCAACAACTCGTGCCGGTGACTTATCTGCTCCATTACGTGATCGTTTTGGTATTATTTCAAAATTACAATTTTATACAACTGAAGAGTTAACTGAAATAGTAAAAAGAACATCACGTGTCTTAAATATGGAAATAGATGATGATGCCGCTATAGAACTAGCCAAGCGTAGTAGAGGAACACCAAGAATTGCGAATAGATTATTTAAAAGAGTTAGAGACTTTGCACTTGTAAAAGGTACAGGTAAAATAGATTTAGACATAACTAAAGAGTCTCTTGAAAGACTTCATATCGATAAAATTGGCCTAGATAAAACTGATCATGATTTATTATTAGCTATTATCAATAAATTTTCTGGCGGGCCAGTTGGGATAGAAGCACTTAGTAGCTCCATCGGAGAAGAAGTAACAACAATAGAAGATGTGTATGAGCCATATTTACTGCAAACAGGTTTATTAAAAAGAACAGCTAGAGGTCGTATGGTAACAGATAAAGCCTATGAAGTATTAGGAATAGAAAAAAAATAACAGGAGGTTTATTATGAGAGTAGAAGATTTTGACTATAATTTAAATGAAAATTTAATAGCTCAAACACCTATTAAAAATAGAGATACATCAAAATTATTAGTTTTAGATAAAAAAACTGGCAATATAGAACATAAGCATTTCTATGATATAATCAATTATCTAGAAAAAGGAGATACCTTAGTCTTAAATAACACTAAAGTCTTGCCAGCACGTCTTATTGGTGAAAAGACTGATACCCATGCTGTTATTGAAATCCTTTTATTAAAAGATTTAGGAGAAGATATTTGGGAATGCTTAGTAAAACCAGCTAGACGCATAAAAGTAGGAACCATTGTAACGTTTGGACAAGGAGAGCTAAAAGCTGAATGTGTTAAAGAAGATAATGAAGGTATAAGACATTTCAAATTAATTTATTCTGGTATTCTACTAGAAATATTAGAACATCTAGGTACAATGCCATTACCACCATATATTCATGAAAAATTAAAAGATCAATCAAGATATCAAACTGTCTATGCCAAAGAAATAGGTAGTGCCGCAGCACCAACCGCTGGTCTTCATTTTACTAAAGAACTACTAAAGAAAATTGAAGACAAAGGTGTAAATATAGCCTATATCACTCTACACGTTGGACTAGGAACATTTAGACCAGTTAGTGTAGATACCATAGAAGAACATAAAATGCATAGTGAACATTATCAAATGACAAAAGAAGTAGCCGAACTTTTAACTGAAACAAAAAAGAATAATCATAAGATTATTGCCGTTGGCACAACTAGTACTAGAACTTTAGAAACTATAATGACAAAGTATAATGAATTTAGAGAATGTTCTGGCTGGACTGACATTTTTATCTATCCAGGATATAAGTTCAAAGCAATTGATAGTCTAATTACTAACTTTCATTTACCTAAGTCAACACTTGTTATGTTAGTATCAGCATTAGCTGGAAAAGATAATATTATGAATGCTTATAAAGTAGCTCAAGAAGAAGAATATCGATTCTTCTCCTTTGGTGATGCTATGCTTATTAAATAGGAGGACCTTTATGAAAATTAAATACACTTTATTACATAAAGATGAAAATAGTAATGCTCGTTACGGTTCATTACAAACAAATTATGGAACTTTTGAAACGCCTATGTTTATGCCCGTTGGTACAAAAGCAACTGTAAAATCTTTAACACCAGAAGAATTAAAAGAAGCTCATTCAGGAATAATTCTTTCAAATACTTATCATTTATGGCTAAGACCTGGTGAAGATATCGTTGATAAAGCTTCCGGTCTACATAAATTCATGAATT
This sequence comes from bacterium, assembly GCA_963645255.1. Lineage (GTDB taxonomy): Bacteria > Bacillota_I > Bacilli_A > RF39 > UBA660 > CAG-877. The sequence goes on along the minus strand of CAVIRY010000090.1, from coordinate 5,139 downwards.
ATGATGGACCAATACTTACTGATTCTGGAGGCTTTCAAGTCTTTTCTTTAGTAAAAAATAAAGAAAAAGATATTACCGAAGAAGGAGTACATTTTAAAAGTCATATTGATGGTTCTAAATTATTCCTAACTCCTGAAAAATCTATTCAAATTCAAAATAAATTAGATAGTGATATCGCTATGAGTTTTGATGAATGTCCACCATATCCCGTAAGTTATGAATATATGAAAAAGTCCGTTGAACGTACCCTACGTTGGGCTGCTCGCGGTAAAAAAGCTCATTCTAATCCTAATCAGTCACTATTTGGAATAGTTCAAGGTGGCGAATTTGAAGATTTAAGAGAATATAGCTGTAAAGAAACTGTAAAATTAGACTTTGATGGTTACAGCATTGGTGGTACATCTGTTGGTGAAGATAAAGATACCATGTATAAAATGATTGATTATGGTATTAAATATTTACCAACTGATAAAGTCCGTTATCTTATGGGAGTAGGAGATCCAATTGATATAATTGAAGGTGTAATAAGAGGAATAGATATTTTTGACTGTGTCCTACCAACCAGGATAGCTCGTCATGGTCAAGCCTTTACTAGAGAAGGTAAGATTAACTTTAACAATGCTAAATATAAAGAAGATTTTACTCCTGTAGAAGAAGGTTGTGACTGTTACACATGTAAAAATTATACTAAAGCTTACGTCCGTCACTTAATCACAACCGATGAAATGTTAGGTGGAAGATTATTATCAATTCATAATATAAGATTCTTGATAAAACTAACCGAAGAATTAAGAGAAGCTATAAAAGAAAATAGAGTATTAGAGTATAAAGAGGAATTTTTAAGTAAATATAATAAAAAGAATAACTAAAACTATTCTTTTTATATGTAAAAAATAGGTTTATTAGTAGAAATACTTTGAGTAGTAACGTTACTAGTAGTATCTTCACCAGTTTTTTCTGCTACTGGTCTTCGTAATTCATCAGCTATTCTAAACATCGTTTTAGCATTATTAATCAACGGACTAACTTGATTAACAATTGGAATAGCCTGATTTATTACACCTAAAGTTTTTTGCGTACCATCTAAAAATGTACTAAAATTAAATCCTTTTGTAAGACCAGCCCATCTACTAAAAAGACTAGCCCTAGGATATGGATAGTTAAACATAGTCCACCTCTCACTGATAATATATGTAAAAGAGGGCAAAAAGTTAAATAAATTTGTTTTCAAAATTAAAAACGTATGCTAAAATATTTATAGTATAGAATAAAAGGATGTATCAAAGAAAGGTTCTTGGTGATATTAGATGAAATTATTTAATAAAACAGGTAAAAGTGAAACACCTACACCACCTCAAAGTACAACTGCTGCTACTAGTAATCAAACTGTACAAGTACAAACACCTTCAGCAACAAATCAAAATGTTAATGTACAAGCGAGTAGTAATAACACGACTATGACGCAAGATAAAATTATGCCAATTGCTAAGGAAGAAGCAAAAATGCCTTCTAATAATGCTCAAACAGGGCAAAATGCCGCTTCAAAAGCACTTTCAGAAAATGTAGCAGGAGCCGCCGGCCAAGCACTAAAACCTGGAGAAGAGAAAAATCCAAACAGAAAATTAAAAGGTTACAGTTATGTAGTAATAAATTCTGTAAACAAAAAAGAAAAAGGATTTTTCGATGCCGAGTCAGAAGATGAGGTAAGGGCCTTCTTAGAAGGACAAGATTATCAAGTCCTAGAAGTAAAACCAAAATCAGCTATGGATATTGATATTTCTGGGCCACCTAAATTAAAGGCAGAAGACTTGTCATTTACTTTAACTCAGTTATCTACATATATAAAATCTGGTATCCCTTTGGTTGACTCTGTTAGAATCCTAGCAAAACAAGCCAAAAAACCAGCTCATAAAAAAATCTATGGTCAAGTAGTTTACGAATTATTAAAAGGAGAAAGCTTTTCTGTAGCGTTAGCTCATCAAGGAAAAGTATTTCCACCATTATTAATAAATATGGTAAAAACATCTGAAATGACAGGAGATTTACCATCAATACTAGATGATATGGCAGAGTATTATACAGCTATGAATCAGACTAAAAAACAAATGAAGAGTGCCATGACTTATCCAATTGTCGTATTAACAATTGCTCTTGGTGTATTAGTCTTCATGTTAGTTTACTTAGTTCCACAGTTTGCTAGTATGTTTGAATCAAATGATGCAAAACTTCCAGCAATTACTTTAATAGTATTAGGAGTCAGTGACTTTATTCAAAATTACTATTTATATTTAATTGGTGGACTAGTAGGATTAATAATTATATTTAAATATTTAATGTCCCATGTCCAATCATTTAAATTATCTGTTCAAACTCTACTTATGCATATGCCAATTGTCGGCAAAATAATTATCTACAACGAAATAGCTAATTTTACTAAGACATTTGCCTCATTATTAAACCATGGTGTATTTATAACAGATAGTATGGAAATCCTATCTAAAATAACAGATAACGAAGTCTTTAAAAAGATAATTGATAAAACACTAGAAAACCTATCAAAAGGTGAACCAGTATCATCTGCCTTCCGTGGCGAATGGGCTATCCCAGTAGTTGCTTATGAAATGATAGTAACAGGTGAAAATACAGGTCAATTAGGTCTAATGATGGAAAAAGTATCAAACCATTTCCAAGCAATGCATAAATCTATAATTGATGAAATGAAAAGTTTGATGGAACCATTAATGATTGTTTTCTTAGCTGTAATAGTTGGTGTTATTTTACTTTCAATTGTTACACCAATGTTTAGTATATATTCACAAATCGAGTAATAATAAGGAGGATAATTATATGGAAATACTATATTTAATTATCTTTTTTATTTTAGGGAGCTTTGTTGGTACAATTTCTACAATTTTAGGATTACGTATACCAAGAAATGAAAAAATAATAGGAAATAAACTTCATTGTGACTCCTGTAGTCATGAATTATCAAGAAAAGAAACAATTCCTTTATTCTCATACATAGTCCAACAAGGAAGATGCCGACATTGCTATTCTAAAATAGATATTTTATATCCATATATGGAGTTTTTCACAGGACTATTATTCGCTGTTTCATATTATAGTTTTGGCTTTAGTTATGAACTATTAATTGCCCTAGGAATAGTAACATTATTAATGATAGTTACCGTTAGTGACTTAACATATTTAATAATACCAGATGAAGTCTTAATATTTTTTAGTGTTTATTTTCTAATAATTCAATTTCTAAATACTGGATTAAAAGAAACATTAATTCATCTTGGGACTGGTATATTACTTTTTTCTGTAATGTATTTAATTATGTATATAGGAAATAAAACTCTAAAAAAAGAAAGTCTCGGTGGAGGGGACATTAAAATGATGTTTTTATTCGGCCTAGTACTAGATCCTTTATTAGGAACTATAAGTATTTTCTTAGGCAGTCTTTTTGCTTTACCAATGTCTCTTCTTTTAATGAAAACAAATAATGAAAAAGTCATACCATTTGGACCTTTTTTACTTATAGCATTTACATTTATATATTTTACTAAGATGACATCAATTGATGTCTTAAAATTCTTAGGATTTTAGAAAGTTAAACTTTCTTTTTTTTTCTATTTATTGTACTATATATCTAGGTGATAACTATGCATAATACTATAACAATTTTACCAGCTGATACTTATACAGTAGTTAATAAAACAGTTTTATCAGAAAATGATCGTAAATTAATAACGATGTTGTATCAGCCAGTAATTGGTCATACCGCAACATCACTATATTTTACTTTAATAGATGACCTAGATAAATTAGAAGTAATGAGTGACGACTTAACTCATCATCATCTTATGGCAACAATGCAATTAAAGCTAGAAGATATAGTTATCGCAAGAGAAAAACTAGAAGCAATAGGTCTTTTAAAAAGTTACTTAAAAAAGGAAAATATTAATCATTATGTTTACTTAATATATTCACCAGTATCAGCTCATGACTTTTTTACTCATCCCATTTTAAATGTTGTCTTATATAATAATTTAGGTAAAAAGGAGTATGAAAAATTATTAAATTATTATAAAACCCCAAGAGTAAGTCTTAAAGATTATGAAGACATTACCAGTAGTTTTGATGATGTCTTTACTTCAATAAAAGGTAATATCTTAGACATGTCAGAAGAAGTAGATATTACTAAAAAAGATTCAAATAATATCTTAATAAATAAAGGAATTGATTTTAATTTACTTATATCAAGTATTCCAGATAATATAATTACAGATAAAACATTTACTAAAGATGTTAAAGAACTAATAAATGCTCTAAGTTTTACTTATAATTTAAACACTCTAGATATAAAAGGTTTAGTATGTGACTCAATCAATGAAAAAGGTCTAATTGATAAAACACATCTTCGTAAAGCTTGTCGAGATTATTATCAATTTGAAGCAGCGGGATCTCTTCCAACCTTAATATATAATAAACAGCCAGATTACTTAAAAAAACCTACTGGTGATAATTCTAAAAGAGCTAAAATGATTTATACATTTGAAAATATAAACCCGTATCAATTATTAAAAGCAAAATATAAAGGTGCAGAGCCAACCGATAGAGATAAAAGATTAATAGAAAGTCTTTTAGTAGATCAAAAACTAAATCCTGGAGTCGTAAATGTTTTAATATCATATGTCCTAAAGACCAATAATCAACAACTAAAGAAAAGCTACGTCGAAACCATAGCGGGCCAATGGAAAAGATTAAATATTGAAACAGTAGAAGACGCTATGGATATTACTGAAAAAGAACATAAAAAGTTAAAGAAACTATTTAATAAAAACATAGAAAAGCCAAAAACAAAAACAGAAAAACCCGTTAAAGAAGAATTACCAGCCTGGTTTAATAAAACACTAGATAAAGAAGAAACAAGTGAAGAAGATATCAAAGAAATGGATGATATCTTATCAGGGCTTGTCTAATAAAATTAATAATGGTATAATACAAAAGCAGTTTAAATCTGTAAAAAAATGTCAAAATACTAAACTAAATGTCTAAACATTTTATAGAAGTAAAGACTTGTGTTATTATAAAATAGTAAACGTGCGAATAGAATAATAAGAGGTTATAAAA
>CAVIRY010000089.1:0-3184 GCA_963645255.1 bacterium | reverse complement strand
ACATATAATGCACCTCCAGTTCTTGTCTTACTATATTATAACACAAACACTTGTTTGTCAATAGTGTAATTTATAAATAATAAATAAAGTTTTTGCCTTTAATTCTTTTGATATAGATTCGATTATATCAGGTCCTTTTTTTAGCTCAATAATAGCTTAAACGCACTTTCCTTATATATGAAAAACATCTTCACCAGTAGAAATATTTTTTTTATAAAAATATACAGCATAATATCCAAAATAAGAAGTTAATTCTTTGTTTTCAAAATAGAAAAGAACTTTTGGTGAAGAAGAAGAAAACTCATTAATATTCTTTTCCCAAACTAAATTACCTTTTAAATCATACTTTAACATAATAAGTCCAGGCTCAACATTTAATTCTGTTGAAGTAGGTAAAAGTAATATTAAATATCCGTCTTGCTTACCAGAATCATTATAACTATTAAAATAATCATAAAATTCAAAACCCAATACAGCATATTTTACTTCAAAAATTATTTCATTATCTTCATCATATCTAGTTATTAATAAGTCTGTTGTTTCATTTTCTCTCTGTATCGCATAAACATCAAGGTCCCTTGGTATAAAATCAGTCTTTTCATATAAAACTTTATTATTTAAATCCAATTTAAACATTGCTTCTTCTTGAGACTGTCCCGTTTTATTCATCGAATAACCATTTTCTTTTTTTAGTGAATTATCATAAGCAAAAAATAAATGTCCAGATATTTTACCAGTATCATCATAACTAGGTAAAACACTAGTCCAATCATAACACTTCTCAAAATCATTATCATAAGACTTATTTAAATCTACATCTAAAGCTCTAACATCAAACACCATTAAAAAAATAATTAACGGTAATATCAAAAAATATTTTTTCATAAACTCCTCCAAAACTTAATTATAATTTTCTTCTTTTTTAGTTAACGAATTATATATAGTTATAACTCTATTCCTTTTATCATTTAAAAGACCATGTTCTTCTAATTGTCTTTTAACTTCCTTAGATACACCAATTGATCCATCTATTAAACTAACACCTGGCATTTCTTCTAATATTTCCTTTTTTATAAATGGATAATGTGTACAACCTAATACAATAGAATCTATCTTTTTATCCTTATAATCTTTAAAATCATTCTTCAATATTTCTTTTATCTTATCTTTATCATCATCTTCAATTGCCTTAGCAAGACCAGGACAAGCTAATAAATAAATCTTTTGATCATATCTTTTATTATCTCTAATTAATTCATAAGTTCTTTCAGATTCAATTGTCGCTGGTGTAGCCATTACTAAAGTATTTTTAAATCTTTGGTCACACGCTACTTTAATAGCAGGAACTGTACCTACAAAAATAATATCTTTAAAAGTCTCTCTTAACTTTTTCATACATCTAGTAGTAGCAGTATTACACGCAATAACAATTAACTTACATCCTTTATCTATAAGACTCTCTACTACATTACTAACTATTTTAAATAGCTCTTCATCACTTTTTTCACCATATGGATTATTTAAACTATCACCATAGTAATAAAAGTCTTCATATAAAAGTATTTCTTTTAACTCATTAAGTATACTTAAACCACCTATACCAGAATCAAATACTCCTATCTTTTTTATCATCATCTCACCTAACCTAATATTTCTTCCAAAATTAAAGTAACTTCTTTAACTACTAAATCCTTATTAGAAACTCTATTATCTAAAGTAGCAACAACTCTTTTATGATAAAACTTATTCTTACCCTTATCATATACACTAACAAATACAACGTTATCTTCCCCATACATATTATTAACATCGGCTCTATTAAGTTTACCAGTAATACCAATACCTATATCACTATCTGCATACTTAGAAATGTTATAACTCATTTCATCAGCAACCTCAAAACTATATACACTATATTTATCAATTATACTTTTCTTAACTCCAAACTTAATTTTATATTCATTAGAATAAGTAATGGCACTAAATTTAAATACTAAACTTGCTCCTTCTACATTAGTTAAACTATTACAAAAACATCCTCCAGTACAAGACTCCATTGAAGAAATTGACATTTTTTTATCAGTTAACTTTTCTACAACTTTCTCTAAACTCATAAATTTACCTATCCTTTTATAACTTTATTACTAGATTTAATATGATTACCAATAATATCTGATACTTCTAATATCGTAACAAAAGCACTCTCATCCATTTCTTCAACTATATGTCTAAGTTCAAATATTTCAGCTCTTGTTATAACACAATATAAAACTTCTTTTTCTCCAGATATTAGTCCTTTTCCTTTAATAGTAGTTGTAGTTCTACCTAATCTATTATATATCTCACTAGATAAATGACTACCTTTACTAGTAATAATCATAGCGGCTTTAGCTTGTTCCATCCCTTCAGATACAAAATCAATTACTTTAAAAGTAATAAAATAAGTAAGTAGTGAATACATTGCTCTATCAAAACCAAAGATAAAACCTGCTACTGCATAAATAATTAAGTTAAACATCATAACAATTTGTCCAACAGATAAATTAGTCTTTTTACTAATAACTATTGAAACAGACTCAGTCCCATCAACACATCCCCCAAAGTGTATAACAAGTCCAACACCAACACCAAGTATCAATCCACCATATACTGTTGCGAGTAACATAACTTCAGTAAATGGCTCTAATCCTTTAAAAGCCTCTAAAAATATTGAAAAAAGTACCATTGAATAAACAGTTCTAGCTAAAAACCTTTTTCCTAAATTCTTATATCCAATATATACAAATGGAATATTTAAAACTAAAACTAATAAACTCATTGGTAACTTACTAAGTTTAGAAATAATAATTGATACACCAGTAATACCACCATCTAATATAGTATTAGGTATTAAAAAAGTCTCTAATGCTAAAGCTGCTAAAAACGATCCTAAAGTAAGCATAATAAATGAGAACAATACTTTAATATAATTATTACTCTTAATCTTCTTCATTACTTAATCACATCCTCTCTATCTAAATTATAGTAAATATATAATTATTTTTCAAGAAAAAAAAAGAACTCATGTTACTTATGAGTCCTTTTAGTAATTATAAATGATACACCCTTTTTTTCATTAACTATATTTATATCATAATTCATAATATCAAGTGTTTTTTTAACAATAGATAAGCCAAGCCCGAAC
>CAVIRY010000088.1:0-4540 GCA_963645255.1 bacterium | reverse complement strand
CTTATCCAGTAGGACTATTAACGGCAGATGAAGTAATATTAGCAGGTGGATATAGGTCGAACAATAAGTATTATCTATATACGGGTCGATGGTACTGGGCTTTGTCGCCTTCTCGCTTCGTCTACATCTACGGTGCTTACGGCTTCAACGTCAACTCGGCCGGCAGCCTGAACAGCGAAGGCTACGTCAGCGCCGACGTCCGCGACACCGGCGGCGCGCGGCCTGTCGTTTCACTTGCACCTGGGACCAAGACAACAGAAGGAATCGGTACTGTAGATGATCCGTATATAATAGAGTAGTAATCGTAGTATATGAATAGGTCCCATACTTGAGTTTTTGGTTAATGCTATTAATTTTAAATATTAGTGTAAAAACTGATAAAAATGTCAATGTTAAAAGTTGATAATTACTATCAGTGTAATTAAATAATTTGTATATATTATTTGTTGGAAGCTAGTTGTCAATTTTAATAAAAAATTTATATTTTGAAATGAAAATATATTTTATTAGTCTGATTAATTTATGATACCTTGAATATAATAGATGTATAAATATAAGTATAAAATATTATGTTTAATTTATCTTTAGAATTATAAAGCCATTGAAGAAAAATCTCAATATTTAAAAGAAGAATTTGAAAAAACATATATTAAAGATATTATTGAAAGAAATAATGTTCAAAGAGTTAATGTGTTATATTCTATAATTAATATGCTTGCATCTATTGTTGGCACTTTTACAAATCCTCAGAAAATATATGACAGATTTAGAAGTAACGGTGAAAAAAAGTTATCTTTAAATACTGTTAATTCTTATATTAGAAATATTGAAGATTAATAAATTAAATAGATATGATGTTAAAGGTAAAAAATATATTTTACACCTCAAAAATATTATTTTACAGATATTGGCCTTAGAAATGCTAGATTAAATTTTAGGCAACAGGAAGAGAATCATTTAATGGAAAATATTATATATAATGAATTATTAATTAGAGGATATAATGTTGATGTTGGTGTTGTTTGAATAAGGGAAAATAATTAAAGAAAACAGCTAGAAGTTGATTTTGTATGTAATCAAGGTAGTAAATGATAATATTAAATTATGGCGAACTGATGGTGGTATTTTAATAATTGGAATACAAGAATTTTTATTAAATAAAAACATTTTAGATTTATAATTTAGTATAATTTTTGACTTCTCATGACTTTTATGGTACAATATAGCCAATTTTTGAAGAGGGATGGTTGTTATGAGAAAAGAATATGTAACTGGTGATGAGATAGGACGTGTTCCACTAGTTTCTAGTAATAAGGCTATGACTTATTTAATTGGTTGTAAGGGTATGCGTACGTATGGTGATCTTTTGAAAGTACCTGCGTGGGAGATTCGTTCATATTTTAAAGATTGGCGTGATTATGCTTTAATTAGAAATGATGTTCATGCTAGAAATTATAGCTTATCTGGTGAACATTTAATGTTAGGTTTATCATTTGATAGGGCGGAAAGTGAAAAGTTAGCTGATACTAAGCTTTTAGACTGTTATTTACCTGTTCCTATACATAATGTTTTTACAACAGGTTTTAATAGAAGTTTTCCTATTGAGACAGTTGGTGATTTATTAATTGTTCCATATGATGAGATATTAAATATGAGAGGTATGGGTAGTGCTAAATTAAAACAATTAAATGAATTTGTACATAGACTTGGAACATGTTTTTATGGTGATACAGTACCAGTTGATGAAATGGCTGACATATTAAGAGATAATGGTATTATGCCTATTGAAGACTTAGATGTTGTTCCTGAGACGAAAAAACTTTTACACGCTAATGGGATACATTCTGTAGGAGATGCCTTAAGAAATAGTAAAAAAATCGCTGGATTTGAAGGTTTTGGATATCAAAGACTTTCATCACTTTCTGAGCAATTAACTTTGATGAGTTCATTTGAAAGCGTTTGTGATGACGCAAAAATAGCTAGTATTGATGTTATTAGAGAAACATGGGATCCAATGTATCCAATAAAATACGCTATGAGAGAAAGATTTAAAAGTCAAAATGAATTAAATCAGGCTTGTAGAGAAAGAGATGAATTAACTAGAAGATTAGATTATATTAATGCTAGAATTAACTTTTTAAATTCACCATTGACTAATCAAATAGGTAAACAATATGTTAAAACAGACAAGTAAATTTACTTGTTTTTTTTCTTTGTACGTATTATTATATTGAATTAAGAAAAGTTTAATTTGGAGGGATTTTTAAATGAGCTTTACTAATAATATGACAGATAAAGAAGTATTTGAAAATTTATTACCAAGTATTAAAAGTGTTTATAAATCTTTTGAATATCTTGGTATTTCCTTTGATGATTATTGTGATATTGTATTAGACGAAATTTCTAAAAATGATAAATATGATGATTTTAAAACTAAATTAAAAGATAGAATGAATTTAGAAGTAGAAAGATTATTAACTGATAATGAGAAAACTTTATTAGTGATAAGTTCTTATATAGATTCTAAAATATCTAGAATTGATAATTATGAAGATATAGTTAAGAGTTTTAAAAAGATAGATTCCTTTTTTTCTAAATATGATTTTTTTATAGGACAAGATTTAGTTACTTATTTACTTTTAAAAAATGAGAAATTTAGATTAATGGTAGAAAGAATTTATGAAAAGAAAAAGAGTGACATTTTACATGGAAAAGCAGAAGATATTTTTGATAGTGATTTCTTGATTTTTACAGTTAAAACATATTGTGATTTAAATGGTTTCTCAGTAGAAAAAAATGAAAAATATGATATAGATTATGATTCTTTTAAAGATACTAAATCTTTAGATATTGTTAGACTTTATATTAATGAATTAACTGCTCCTATATTAAGTTTAGAAGAGGAAAAAGAACTATTATTAAAAATTAAGTCTGGTGATATGGAAGCTAGAGATAAATTTATAGAAAGTAATTTAAGATTAGTTATTAGTGTAGCAAAGAAGTTTCAAGGAAGAGGGGTGGCTTTTTTAGATTTAATTCAAGAAGGTAATATAGGTTTAATGAATTCTATTGATAAATTTGATATAGATAGAGGTGTTAGATTTTCAACATACGCTGTATATCAAATTAAAGTTTCTATTTCTAGAGCTATTTTTAATCAGGGAAGAAATATAAGGATTCCTGTTTTTAAACATGAAGAAATTCAGACTTATGTTTCTAAAATTAGTGAGTTAGAAAAAAAATATGGTAGAAGATTAAGTATTGAAGAGACATCTAAAATTTTAGGAAAGAAAATTAGTGAAATTTCTCAATTGGAAATATTACGAAAAGATACTATTAGTATTAATTCATTTATTGGAGAAAATCATGATGCTGAACTTGGAGATTTTATTTCAGATACTTTATCTTTAGAAGATGAAATTATAAATGATAGTTTGCCAGAACAAGTTAGAACATTATTAAAAAAGGCTAAATTAACAGAGCAGCAGTTAGATGTTTTATTATCAAGATTTGGTATTTGTCGTGATCATATATGGACATTAGATGAACTTTCTAAAAAATATGGAGTTTCAAAAGCTTGGATAGGACAAGTTGAAGCGAAGAGTATAGAGCGTTTACGTAATTTTAAAAATATTGAATCATTTTCTATATATATGGATAATCCAGATGAGGCTGTTGAAAGATTAAAAAAATATAAGTTAAAACCTAAAAAAGCAAAAGTAAAAACAGGAAAAAGAGGCGTTGTACTTAAAAGTATATATCAATACTTTGAAGATTTTAGTAGAAAAGAAATTGACTTTGTTTTAGATAATCTTAATGAGACAGATAAGAGATTAGTATTTTTACGTTATGGTAATGATTTAGATAATCCTTCTACAAATAGTTCTTTTGGCGAAGACGAATGTAATAAATTTTATGGAGCATTAATACCTAAAATTAGAAAAAGACTTAATAATTTGAGATTAGTAAGTGATGATGATGAAGATGAGAAAATGGTAATTAAAGATACATTTTTTAATACATCTCCAGTTAAAGTTATAGAAAAAGAAGATTATAAAAAATTGCTTTCTTTATTAGAAAGAGATGATATTGTTGAAGTAATGGATGGATTAAATACAGATGAAAAAATTATTCTTTCATTACGATTGGGTTTTGTTGATGGTAAACATTTTACAATAAAAGCAATATCTGAATTCTTAGGTATTCCTGGTTGTAGTGTTGTATCTATTTCACATGATGCTCTTTTAAGACATAATGATAAAGTATCTAGTATTTTAGATAAATCATTAGAACTTTCTACTAGTGTTTGTAAGCCTAATATTTTAATTAAAAAAAGTGAATTTTAGAATATAGCCGTATGGCTATTTTTTTGATATACTATTAGTAGGTGATAAGTATGATTAATTTTGATTTTGATACATATTTAAAAAAATATATTGATAGGGATATTTTTAATAAGTATTATGATAGAAAAGAAGAAGTATTTGAGAAATTTAATAATAGTAAAATGGTAGGTTGGACTAGAGATATTGATAAGAAT
>CAVIRY010000087.1:0-2739 GCA_963645255.1 bacterium | reverse complement strand
ATACTATCTTTGGTTCAGTTATTAATGAAAACTTGTCAGATGAAGTTATTGTTACAGTTATTGCAACGGGTTTTGATAAAAATAAAAAAGTAGCACAAGCTACACAAGTTCAAGAACAACCAGTATTTAGTAATACACAACAAACTAGAAGAAGTACTCCAAGTAAAGATGAATTTAGAACTACTGAAGTATTACAGGATAATGATGAGTCTGATGATGGAGACTTTGACATACCAGCATTTTTAAGAGATAGAAATTATTGATATATAAAAAAAGGCTTTATGAATTACATAAAACCTTTTTATTTGTTATTATTTTTAAAATTTGCAGCATTAACTACTTGAGCAATTAAATTTACAGCTATTTGTTCAGTTTTTCTAGATGGATCCCTTAATGGATTAAATTCAACGATATCATATGAAACAATATCATCAATATGACTTATAATAACCTTATTTATAGTCATAACTTCTTCTTCAGTTAGACCATCAAATATTGGAATTGATACACCTGGGGCAATACCTGGATCTAATAAACATAAGTTAAAACTTATATGAACACCATTGGTTTTTTCTAAAGCAATTTTAAATGCTTCTTCAACAGCAGCTTCTAATCCTTTTGTTTTGACATCTTCATCAGTAAATATATTTAGACCAGAGTACTTAATATTATCTTTTTCCCATTCTTCAATATTTCTTACACCGAAAGCAACGGTTTTAGTAGCTTGAGGAACATTACCTTTATGATAATATCTTAGTTCATGATTCTTATATCCTGTAATAGCGGCAAGAGATAGTCCATTAAGATTACCTGTAACAGTAGTATCAAAAGAATTATAACTTGCATATGGTGAGAAATAAATCATACCGATGTTATCATGCTTTTTAGCACTAGCTAGAGCTATTGGAATAGAAACAGTACTGTCTCCTCCTATTAAAATTGGAAAATAGTCTTCATTTAATTTTTCTTCTACCGTTTGATATATCTTTTGATTAAACTCTTCTAATTCATATTCATTTTTTCTTAAATCTGATAAATTTCTACTTTTTATCATGTTTTCATCTTGAAGAATAGTTATACTTTCTCCTTCATAAAAACTTTTCATATCATTAATTAATTGAACTGGTCCTAGAGCAGAGCCATCTATATGAACTCCTAAATCAGAACCGGCACCTATTATAAATGTTTTCATTATTTTCACCTTACCTAAATAAATTTTAACGTAAAATTAAAGGTATATCAAGGAAAAAAACTTTTATTTAAAAAAAATTTACTGTATAATTTGTATAGGTGAATAAGATGAAAAAATTAAATGACTTATATCAAGGAATTGGAACAGATATTGTTGTTAAAGGAATAAAAAATGTAAGAGAAGATATTTCAAAAGGAGATTTACTTGTTTTTAATATTGGAATGGTTTCTGATTATGATTATTTTGATGATGCAATAAAAAAAGGAGCTTGTGCAGTAGTTACAAATAAATCATTACGTGACTATAGAATTCCTGTAATAACTGTTTCTGATGCTTCTAGAGAATATCCTTATTTATGTCAGAAATTTTATGATTATCCTGATAAGAAATTACAAATGATAGGAATTACAGGTTCAAATGGAAAAACTAGTACTTCACTTATATTACAAAGTATCCTTGGTTCTGATATAGCTGGTTATATAGGACCAAGTAGTAGAAGCTGTGCAGCTTTTTCAGACACTTATAAGACAGAAATGAGTTCGTTTAAAATATATAGTACTTTAGACGAATTTAGTAAGTTTGGCTGTAAATACGGAATTATAGAAAGTAATAATAAAATTATATCTACTGGAGAATTACAATCAATTGACTTTGATATAGTAGTTTTTACTAATTTAGTTAATGAGTACTTAGATGATAATAAATTTATTAATTATTATAATACAATGATTTCAATACTTAGTAAAACTAAAGATACAGGATATTGTGTTTTAAATAGTGATGATGTAATATTTAGTAATATTAAAGAACTGTGTAAGGGTAAAATAGTTACATATGGTAGAAGTGATGATAGTACTTTGCAAATAATTAATTATAAAATTAATGATACAAAGACAATAATTAAATTTAAATATAGTGATGAAGAATTTGAAATTACTAGTCCTTTGCTTGGATTATTTAATGTCTATAATTTAGCTTCTAGTATACTTACAGCTTTAACTTTAGGATATAAATTAGATAATATTATTACTAAAATAGAAAATATTATATTACCTGGTAGAATGAATTTTTTAAATACTGATAGTACATATTCTGTTTTAGTTGATTATGCACATACAATTAATACAGTTACTAGAGTTATAGAATTTGTAAATACATTAGATATTAATAATAAATATATAGTATTTTCATCAGCTTTAGATTTAGATGTAGATCAATTAAACTATATTGGTAGACTTTTATGTGAAAATGCTAGTCATGTTATTTTCTCATATGATGATAATAATCAAGAAGTAATTAACAATGTTTCTTACATTTTAGGAACTATTAAAGATAATTATAATAATTATTCATTTGTTGAAGATAGAAAAGAAGCAATAAATAAGGCTATTGATATGGCTAAAGATAAAGATATAGTTATTATACTAGGAAAAGGTGATAAAAGTTATCAAAGTTTAGGTTTTAATGATATAGAAGTTAGTTATCAAGCTATTGCTTTAAAAAAGATTAATGAGAGTAATGTATGATAAGAAAAATTATTAAAATTA
>CAVIRY010000086.1:0-6135 GCA_963645255.1 bacterium | reverse complement strand
CTTTAATATAGTTTAGTTTTTCTATACGGATTTTATAGTTTTGTTGTAGTGACTGATATATTATTATCTTTTAATATATTTATTAATTCAGTTGTTTTTAGCCAAATTGTTGCGGTATTATCATTTGGATGAATGCCTATTATATTGTTTGGTATTAATAATTCTTCATCAATGTATACTTTTGTTTTATGTTTTTTGTCGTTTAATGTTCCTAAGGGTGTAACTGAACCTTTTGTTAAGTTTAAAATTGATTCTAGTTCTTCTTCGTTAGCAAAACTTAATGGTCTGATATTATTATCTGATCTAAATTTTTTTAAATCTACTTTTTTGGAGCCTTTTACGGTTATTAAATAATAATTTTCTTTTTTATCATCGCGAAGAAATATATTTTTAGCATCTCCTTCTTTGTATGGTATATTTATTTTTTTCAAGTCATCCATATTGTATACGACTTGATGCTCAGTTATCTCATACCAGATATTTTTATTTTTTAAATATTCATATATTTCTTTTTTATTCATTTTGCTTACCTCCATTTATGTTCTTTAGCATAAATACTAGAATTGATTGTTACTAAAATTTTATTAATTATAAAAGAAAAAGTAATCATTTTTGATTACTTTTAATTATCAACTTGGTGCGGGTAACAGGAGTTGAACCTGCAAGCCTTGCGGCACTAGATCCTAAGTCTAGCGCGTCTGCCAATTCCGCCATACCCGCAACATAATATGGTG
Organism: bacterium; assembly: GCA_963645255.1. Lineage (GTDB taxonomy): Bacteria > Bacillota_I > Bacilli_A > RF39 > UBA660 > CAG-877. The sequence goes on along the minus strand of CAVIRY010000086.1, from coordinate 5,401 downwards.
GACCCTACAGGACTCGAACCTGTGACCGCCCGGTTATGAGCCGGATGCTCTAACCAACTGAGCTAAGGGTCCATTGCTATTTAATGATAACATATATTTTATGTTGTTGCAATAGAAAAGATGAATTTTTTTAAATTTAAAAGTACACAAATAAATGCGTACTTAGCTATTATTTTCACTGTGTATTTTAAGCCTTTGGAAAGTATTATGTATATATAATATTTTATTTTAAATAATCTAATACTATTTCGGGATATATTTTTAATTCTTTGTTTATAAACTTATCAATATCTATCCAAGATGCTTCTATTTCAACATCTCCATCTACTACGTGATAATGTTCTTTATAGTCAGCATCTTCTATTGAAACGTTGTAAAAAAGTATCAATTCATGAGCGTTTTTTCCATTGTAAGTGAAGATATTTTCAAAAATTCCTAGGAATTTCTCTATTTTAATATCTGCATTAAGTTCTTCTTGATATTCTCTTTTTAGTGCATCTTTACTGTTTTCTAAGAATTCTATGCCACCACCAATGCATCTATAGAATGTTTCGTTCTTTACTTTATCTTGCCCTTTGCTTACTAAAATTTTGTTATTTTTCTTCGCTACACCTAGAACAACTGGTCTTATTTCTTTAAATTTGTCCATTTTAAATCTCCCTCTGTATTTATATTGTAACATGTATTTTGACATGTGTACACCTAGCTAATTATTTTTTAAAATAAAAAATAGAATATATAATTATCCTATTTTCCTAACATATTAATTAAATTAATTTTAAACATATCTTTCTCTGGATGTGTTTTAGAAATCATAACACCTTTATAAGTAGATAATTCGGCTCTATGACCTTCATCTAAAATTTCTTCTGGTGTAATGTTTGTTAAAAGAATGATTTTCTTTTCTGTATATACAGTATAATGTAATGTTATTTCACCATGAACTTTAACAAATAATTCATCTGTTGGTAATTTTAATTCATATCCAATGGTGTTATTTTTTTCATTTCTACTAACTTCTTTTCCTAAGAAATTACCTTTACGTAATTCAGGATAATAATTAAATGTTAATTTCTTATACGCTAACATATTATACTTTCTTACAGATCTTTCTTTTTTACGAAAATCGTTTTCATCCAAATACTCGAAAATATACGCACTATTCATAATATTCAACCCACCTTTTTGGTACTTGTGTACCTCTCACCTTCAAAGTACACATATTATAACATAAATGTCTTTATTTGTCAAACAAAAATTCAAAAAGCCGATTAAAATCGGCTCTTATTATACGTGATATGTGTATGTTTTTACTGATGTATCTTCTTGAGATGCTGCCATTTGTTCCACTATTGCTTCGGCTATTTCTTCGTTAGTCATACTATTACTTGCTGGTACATAATATGGTACTTCATATTCATAAATGTTTTGAGAAGTTTCATTTGTAGATGTTCCATTACTGTAACTTGCCTCATAATCTGAATTTGGATCAGGTAATGGTTCATCTGTCTTATCTCCAGCTGAATCTGTAGTAATGTCTTTTACTGAGCCATCTAAATTTCCGTCCTGGTCTGAATGATTACTATCAAATTCGACATCATGGTCTTCGAAATCTTTTTCATTTACTTTACTGCCAGAATCTTGTTTTTTATTAGCTTCATCTATTTTTTCTTGAAGATCTTTTTCATCTTGCTTAATTTGTTCTTCGTATTCTTGCTTTTTACTATCTGCTTCTGCCTGTTGTTTTGCAGTTTCTTTTTCAGCTGCTGCTTCTGCTTCTTTTTTAGCAGTTTCATTTTCTTTTTTAACACTTGCATCAGCAGCATTTTCAGCTTTTTCAACTCTTTCAATACCAACTACATCTATAACTTTTTCTCTGTCTGTTGTTCTTTCAACTGTTGTATCTTGATAAGTATATGATGAATTATCTGAATATATTAATGTTCCATTAAATGTTCCAGTTTCAGTATAATCAAAAGCAACATTTACTTTTGATTTGAAACTTTCATATTGACTGATATCACGATGTTCATCGTCTATTACATATGCATCTAATGATTGTAGTTCTTCTATTTTTGCCTGTTTTAGGGCTTCGTAATCAGCAGTTTCTTTATTGCTTTCTACTCCTAAATTTACAATTGTAGCTTTTTCAATTATATCATTAGCACGGTTGCATACGCCTAAGTCATCAAGGTAATCTATTGCTTTATCTGCTAAGGTATTATCGATAGCTAGATTTTGGAACAATATTTCTGAAGCACTTACCATTGGTATAATTGAGAATTTATATGAAGAAATTACATCTCTTGGATCAGAATGTGCTATTCCTACTTCTCTTTGTTCAAAATTAATTGGGAAGTCTTTATATAATTCTTGATAAAAGGCATTTACTTTATTTATTTTGTCTTGTCCAGTTGCCTCTTTACAAGCTAAGAACATTTCATGATATTTTTCGTAGAAAGCCTTTGCTTGTTTATCTTGAATTAATCCTTCTATTTGTACTGGATGTTCTTTAGTTTCTATAACATGTGCGCCAAGTAATTGAAGTGTTGCTGTTTTATAGGCATCTTGTAATTCTTGTTGATCTAATTCTGCACCGTTGAATATGGAAATCAATTGGTTTTTAGAAAAATTGTTGTATACAATTCCTATTGAAACTACTTCATCCCATGAAAGAGCAGCTTTTATATCTTTTCCATCTTCTAAATATGCTTTAGCAAAGTCATTGTTATAATTATCTAAAGTTGTTGAAATGCTATTCATAAATTGTTTTTGGAACTCATTAGATGAGGCATTCATAATGCTATCAAAATTACTTATTTTAGCTTCTTCTATTTTAGTTGGTGATGGATCATTTTGTTTATCATTTCCTTTTGCACAGCTTGAAATTGGTAATATTAACATAGCTAAGGCTGTTGCGAAAGCAGCAACTTTCTTCCATGTTTTGTTAAAAGTTTTATTGAAGAAATTTTCTTTTGTATTTTTCTTTTCTTTTGCTTCTTGAAATTTTAGTTTATTTAATATTTGGGTCCTTTTTTCTTTTGCTTCAAGACTTTTTTCTTTTCTTCCTTTAAAGAATTCTTTTATGCTATTGGTTTTATTTATTATCCAAGTAGCTAATTTTGTACTGGCTATCGCTCCAAGAACAGTTGCAACAAAGCCATTTTTTTTCTCTACAACTTTTTCTTCTGGTACTGCTACTAGAGCTTTACTTTCTTCATTTTCATATGGATTATCTTTTGTTCTGAATTTCTGAAACATATTTGAAAATTCATTGCCATCTACTCTATATATATATTTTTTATCAATTATTTCATTTAAATCTTCTATTCCAGATTCATCCATAAATTTTATGGCTAAATCTCTTCCTGTTTCATAGTCTGTGTTATATACGCTTCCATCTTTATAGAAGAAACACACCTGCCATTTTCGACCGTCTTCGCTATCAAATTTATAGAAAACAATATTTCTTATTACTTTTTCCATTTTACTTAGACTCCTTTACCTTTTTATTTCCTGTATAATACCAAGAATTATTTAATAATTCTGTATCGTTATAATAACTCCATTTAGTTTCTGTTTTACCAAGTGACTCTAATTTTCTAGTTCTATCACTTGAGTAGCAAACTGTTCCGTATAATGGCTCTGTTCTACTATCCATTTCTGATACTGTTATGTTGCTATAGATATATACTGTCTTTGTTACATAACTGCCACATGTAGCCATAATACCATTTTTATTTGAAATTGGTGTTGTTGTTGATGAGACACTTTGATATGTTCCTGTGTATGTATATTCATCATAGTAGAAATTAGGTAGTGTTGTGCATACATCTGAACAATAACTATAGTCTGCTCCTACAAATACATAATGTTTATTTACTGTATCTCTTGGTGGATTGCTATATGATTTTCTTCCATTATATGTCCAACCTGTTACAGATGAAGCAGTACTTGATGTTACATTATTTATACTTGCGTATGAAGTTGTTACAGCGTAAGTTGTGTTATTTACAATTACATAGTTATAGTTAGAACATGTTTTTTCTTGGTATGAACCAGATGTTATTTGAACAGTTCTTTCTTTTGTATAATATTGTTTATGAGTACCAATTTTTTCTTTACGATTGTATAATTTTACTTCTTTTAAACAGTTGACATCATTTGTAGCACAAGTTATTGCTTGAGTATTACAACTTGTTTTTAGCCATGATGACCAAGTTGTCCAAGATGAAAATTTTGCGTTTGTTGTTTTAGCGTATTCGTATAGATATTCTTTATCTTCATCATCTGGTGTCGTCTTACAACTTTTTTCATAGTCTTCTTTTTGAACTTCGTTACCATCTTTATCATAATATTTTCCATTAACTATTTGACAAGAATATTTATCATCGTCTGGCTTAGTAGTACATTTTTCTTCATATGATGTTTTATCTACTTCATTACCGTCTTTGTCATAATATTTACCGTCTACTATTTGGCAAGAATATTTATCATTATCATCATCTTTTTTACTATTACAACTTTTATCAAATGTATTTTTATCTACTATACTACCATTTTTATCATAGTATTTTCCATCTACTTTTACGCATGTGTACTTGTCTTCTTCTTTTGTTTCTTTCTTGGTACACTCACTATCATATGTTGCCTTATTAACAATATTTCCTGATTTACTATAATATTTTCCATTAACTATTTGACATGAGTATTTTTTTACTATTTCTGTCTTATCTTTTACTATACTTCCCTTTATTACAACTTCGGTTTCTTTCTTTTCACAAATTGTTGAATTACAATATGTGTAGCAACCTAAATGCACTAAAATATAGTCTTCTTTTTCACTATCTTTTATATTTACTTTTAATATATATTCATCCGATGCTTTAGTTATTTTTACATAGCTTTTTTCAACATCAACAGCTTTATTATTTTTATCTATTAATGGTGTCAACAACTTCAAGCCAATCATTTCACTCAAAGTCATTTCCTTATATTCGCCTTCTTCTTTTGGCAATCTTTCATCAGTATAGTAAGATATTGCTGCTTCCTTCATTTTATCTAAATTATCTTGAAAAATTTGAGAAGTTAGGGCTTTTATTTCTTTGCTATCTACATTATTGTTTTTGATATTGTTATTTATTGATGGTGCTATAAATTTTGGTAATAGCCATACCAATAAAAAGACAAATATTATTATTAATATTAACTTTAGTAGAAAATTTCTAAATGGAAATCCTCTATTTTCATATTCTTCCGTATACATAACGTACTTCACCCACCCGTTCTTTATAGCACATTATACTAACATAAAAGGGCTATATTGTCAAATATTACCCTTAATTTTGTTAATCCTTTTTTAAAATGATACCTTATCATTATTAAAAATGATACCTTAATA
>CAVIRY010000085.1:0-5214 GCA_963645255.1 bacterium | reverse complement strand
GCACCTGTTGCGTTTTTTGTTGGTGACAATCTTGACTCTTTTATTTAATTTAAATATATCAATATTTAAGATTAGTGTCAAATTGTGAATTATAAAGGTTTGCATAGAAACCATTTTTCTTTAATAGTTCTTCATGGTTACCTTGTTCTATGATATCTCCTTCATTCATAACAAGAATTAAATCAGCATTTTTAATTGTTGAAAGTCTATGAGCAATTATAAAACTAGTTCTTCCTTGTGTAAGTTTATCCATGGCTATTTGGACTAATTCTTCTGTTCTGGTATCTACATTTGATGTAGCTTCATCTAGAATTAAGAATGGAGCGTCTTCTATCATACCTCTTGCGATAGTTAGAAGTTGTTTTTGTCCTGCAGAGATACTTTCGTTGTCATTAAGCTCTGTGTCATACCCTTCTGGAAGTGTTTTTATAAAATGATCTAGACCTATTGTTTTACATACTTCTTTTATTCTTTCATCTGATATATTTTTATGATTATAAACTATGTTTTCTTTTATTGTACCATTAAATAACCAAGTATCTTGTAATACCATTGTAAATAAAGAATGTATATTTTCTCTAGATAAGTCTTTTATTGATATTCCATCAATTATTATGTCACCAGAGTTTATTTCATAAAATTTCATTAATAAGTTTACAAGAGTAGTTTTTCCAGCTCCTGTTGGACCTACAATAGCTATTTTTTGTCCTGGCTTTGCACTAGCGGTAAAATTTTTAATAGTTGGCTTTTTATTTCCATCGTATTTAAAGACAACATTTTTGAATTCTATTTTACCGGTGGCTTCTTCTTTGTCTAAAACTTTAGTTATTTCTTTTTGATTACTCATTTCTTTTTCATCTAAGAATTCATATACTCTTTCACTAGCTGCGGCAGTTGATTGTAGCCTTGATGTTGCTTGAGCTAATTGCGACAATGGTGATGAGAATAGTCTAACGTATGTTATAAAGGCTACTATTACGCCAAAGGTGATTGTACCGTTCATGGTTAATAGGGCTCCAACAATACATACAGCCACGTATCCAAAGTTACCAATGAATTGCATCATTGATGGCATAAGTCCTGATAAAAATTGACTTTTACGGTTAGCATTGTATAATTTTTTGTTTAATACATCAAATTTTTTATCTGCTTCTTCTGTACCGTTGTATACTTTAACGACATTAATACCTGAATATATTTCTTCGATATGACCATTTAAGTTTCCAAGCTCTACTTGTCTTTCAGTAAAGTATTTTTGTGACTTAGATAATACTAGAAACATGAATACAAAGCCGAAAAGGCTTGACAATATTGCTGTAAGAGCTAAAATCCAGTTGGTTACAAACATCATTATTATTGTACCTAATAGTAAGGCTGTTGCACTTACTAAAGTTGATAATGATTCATTCATTGATTGGGCTATTGTATCAATATCGTTAGTTATTCTTGATAAAATATCACCTGTTGAATGGGCATCAAAATATTTTAAAGGTAATTTATTAATTTTTGTAGATATACTAGTACGAAGTTTTTTGGCAAATCTATTAGCAGCTTCAGTCATAGCGATAGACTCGAAATAATTAAATAAAGTACTTATTATGTATAATGAAGCTAGTAAAATAGTTATATTTTTGATTTTTTCTAAATTCATGGTTGGCTCTACTAGTGTTTTAATACTAGTAGGTAATTCATCTATTTTTTGATATAGTTTGTTTATATCTATATTATTTTTATCTTTTATATCAAGGGACTTGAATATACTTAAAAACTGAACTTGGTCTTTACTTGATATAGTTTTGTTTAATACTTTTATTTCTGGTAGTAATATTTTTGATAAGTTAGTACTTAACTTAACGTCTTTATTAGTAGAAAACGCTAATAAAGCTATTTTTTCTTCTACAGTTATTTTTGTATTTTTATATGTTGTTTCTTTTAAAATACTTTTTAAAATGGTTTCTGGTAGACAGCTAAGTTCAGTCATAGTATTAGTAGGATCTTCTTTAATTTTTTCTAAAAAACTATTGAAACTTGCTTTATCTTCTAATGATATTTCTTCTGAAGTTAGAATTTTTCTAATATTATTTTCGTCTAAATTAATACTTAATATTTCTTGAATATTTTTTACTGTGCTGTCTGATGTTACATTTTCGGTAATACTTTTAGTTACAGTTTCTAATTTTTTACTATTTACTACTAGTCCTTTGGAAATTTCATCTGTTAGATCTGATAAAATATTAGGTGTAAAAATAGCAAGTATTGATGAAGCAGTTGCTAGAAATAATGATATAAATATTAATACTTTAAAGGCTTTTAGTTCATGAAACAATCTTTTTATGGCCTCTTTAAAGTTTTTTGGTTTTTCTACTACTCTACCAGCACCTGGAGGACCTGGTCTTCTTGGTTCTTTTGTATTTTCTTTTTCGTTAGACATTTTCTAATTCCTCCTTTGATAATTGTGATAAGGCTATTTGTTTATATACTTCACACGATTTTAATAATTCTTTATGGGTGCCTAGACCGACACATTTACCATTGTCTAATACTAATATTTTATCAGCATTCATAATTGTACCAATTCGTTGAGCAACTATTAGACTTGTTGCATCTTTAGTATATTTTTTTAATTCTTTTCTTAATATAGAATCAGTTTTGTAATCAAGAGCTGAGAATGAATCATCAAATATGTATATTTCAGGATTTCTGGCTATGGCTCTTGATATGGCAATACGTTGTTTTTGACCACCGGAAATATTAGTACCATTTTGAGATAGAGTTGTTTGATATTTTTTATCCATTTTTTCGATAAATTCTTCAGCTTGGGCTACACGAACAGCCTCTTTTATATCTTTTTCAGCCTTTTCATTAGCACTTTTTCCGTATGAAACATTGTAGTTAACTGTTCCATTAAAAATTACTGCTTTTTGAGGAATGTATCCTAATTTATTGTTTAGAGCTTCTTCTTTGTACTCTTTTACATTTATTCCATCTACTAATACTTCTCCTTCAGTTACATCATAAAATCTAGGAACTAAGTTAATTAAAGTAGATTTACCAGAGCCTGTTGAACCTATGAAAGCTACTGTTTCGCCTTTTTTAGCTTTAAATGAGATATTTTTTAAAACATATTCTTCGGCATCTGGATATTTAAATGAAACATTTTTGAATTCAATAGTACCAGTCTCTTTTGTTTTCCCTGAGAATTTTCCTTCAATTATGGAGTTTTTTGTTTCTAAAACTTCGTTGATACGCTCTGCTGATACTTGTGCTCTTGGTAGCATCATAAATATCATTGCTAGCATTAAGAAAGACATTATAATTTGCATGGCGTAAGATGAAAATACTATCATGTCACCAAACAAGTTTATTTTATTGACCATTAAAGTTCCATCAATTAAGTTGGCGCCAATGAAATATATAGAAAGGGCTAACCCGTTCATTACTAAAAACATTACTGGTGATAATATAGCAAACTTTTTCTGATTAAATAATTGTTGATTGGTTAATTTCTCATTTACTTCTTCAAATTTGTCTTCTTGATACTTTTCGGCATTGAAAGCACGAACTACTCTAATTCCTGTTAGGTTCTCTCTTGTAACACCGTTTACTTTATCAATTAATTTTTGAACTATTTTAAATTTAGGCATAACAATTAAGGTAATGGTTCCAATTACTGATAATAATATTACTATCGCAACAGCGGTTGCGGCACTCCATTGCCAGCTTTTATTTAGTATTTTAAATATAGCCCAGACTGCTGTTATAGGTGCTTTTAATAATAATTGTAGACCAAAGCTAATTAACATTTCTATTTGAGTTATATCATTAGTAGTTCTTGTTATTAAACTGTTTGTTTTAAATAACTTAATTTCGCTCATGGATAGTTCTTCTACTTTAGTAAAGATACTTTTCCTTAAATTCATAGAGAAAGAAGATGCTACATCAGCAATTATATAACCTGTAATTATGGCTGCTACTAAACTTCCAAAAGCACAAATAATCATCCAAGTACCATTGTAAATAATTTCTGACATTTTACTTCCTTCAGTTTGTACTAATTTTGTTATTTGAGACATGTAATCTGGCATTTTTAATTCTAGCCATACTTCTACTATAATTAGTAATAAAGCTATAAATGAAAATAGCCATTCTTTCTTTTTAAATCTTTTAAGTAATTTTAGCATATTTTAAATACCCTCTTTCTTTTTGATGTATTCTTTCATTTGTGATAGTACTTTTAAAAATACATCTAGGTCGTTATCTGATATACCTTTTATATTATTCTCTATTTTTTCAATTTTCTTTGAATGTTTGGCAAATTTTTTAGGTATTTCATCATTTAATATTATTTTTTTAGTTCTCGTATCTTTTTCATCTGTTATTCTTTTTATTAGACCATTTTTTTCCATTGTATGTAGGACACCTGATACTGTTGCTCGACGTAAATTTAAAACTTGTTCTAAGTCTTTTTGATATATATCTTTTTCTTTATTGTTAATAATATATTCAATAATTTGGCATTGCGTTGGTGTTGGAAATAATTTTTCTTTTTGTTTTATATCTTCATCATTAATTATTTCTCTTATAATCATTTTTTCAAGAGATTTTATTTCATATAGAACTTTATTATTATCCATAACTTCACCTTCGTATCCATACTTTGCTTTTTAATTTTAATACGTAGTTTTAATTTTGTCAATAACCTCCCGAGTTTTGCAGTTGCTCTTTTTTTAAATGTTAATCTAGCCCTTATTGTATAAGGGTTTTGTTTTGTCAATATTTTGCTATTTTTATGTTGTGTATTATTGTGTATTGCGTTATAATTAATATGAAAGGTAGTGATTTTGTGTCTTTATTTTTAAAACAAGCCAAATTTAAAAACGGCAAAACTTATTTATCAATAGTTGATGGTTATCGTATTGACGGAAAAGTAAAACAAAAGGTTTATCAAAAAATTGGCTATTTAGATGATTTGGAAAAACAATTTAAAAATCCAATTGAGTATTATAAGAAATATGTTGAAGATTTAAAGAAACAACAAATAACAAAAATAACAACCTCTTTTGACATCACTCAAGATAACACATTCAATGATGACACGTTTAATATTGGGTATGCTTATTTAAAAAATATATTCAGAGATTTAAATATTACTGATGTTCTAAAATCTAAACAATACTCTAGCAAAATGGATTATTCCTTGCCTAAAGCTTGTGA
>CAVIRY010000084.1:0-2072 GCA_963645255.1 bacterium | reverse complement strand
GAGTTTTAATATTTGTTTTGTAGAAGAGTTAAATGGAAGATTAGGTCCTTATTTACTTAGTTATGTTATTCCTAGTTGGGAAAGGGAAAGTGCTAATGACTATAAATACGATGATGAAGAGAGTATTGAAGATATTAGTTTTAGAAGTCAGCTTGATTTAGTTAGTTCTAATTCTAACGCTATTAAATGGGCGTATAAGCTTGCTAATAAAAGTTATGAAGAGATAGATACTAAGGTTTATATTATTTCGGTTATGAGGGATTATAATGACTTTAAAGTGGGAGATCAGATAATTGAAATAGATGGAGTTAAGATTAATAATAATAGTGATGTTAGTGAATGTATAAGTAAATATAATGAAAATGATATTATTGATGTTAAAGTTATTAGGAATGATAAAGAAAAGGTAATTAAAAGTAAAATATTTAAAGAAGATAATCGACTTATATTAGGTATTTATGTTCAAGAAGTTAGTAGTTATGAAACTGATCCAGAGGTAACTATTAAATTTAAAAGTATGGAGCAAGGTCCTTCTGCAGGACTTATTACGGCTTTATCTATATATGATCAGTTAACTAAAGATGATTTAACTAATTCATTAAAGATTGCTGGTACTGGTACAATAGAAAAAGATGGAAGTATTGGCTCTATTGGTGGTGTTAAATATAAAATAGCGGGAGCTGTATCTAAAGATGCCGATGTTTTCTTAGTACCAGCTGGTGAAAATTATAAGGAGGCTATTAAATATAAAAAGAAGAATAATTATGATATAAAAATTATTGGTGTTTCTACTTTAGAAGAAGCAATTTTAGAATTAGAAAAGTTGGAGGAATAATTTTTGAGAATAGGATTAGATATTGATAATACAATTTGTAATACTGAAGAGAAACTTTATGAATTAGCTAATATTTATATGAATACTAAAAATATTTCTGTAGAAGAGTTTAATAGTAAATACTTGAATGACTTTTATGTTAAAAATATGTTAAAAATAATTAATAATAGTACTTTGAAGACTGGTTTTAGAGAAGTATTTGAAAAGATATCTCTTAATAATGAAATAATTATTATTACTGCGAGAAGTGATAATTATATACCGGGTTTTAATAGAATGACAGAGGCTACTAAAGCTTGGCTTTTAAGTAATAGTATTAGATTTGATAAATACTATGGATCTTGTTATAAAGATAGTAAAGCTAATATTTGTTTAGAAGAAAAAATAGATCTTATGATAGATGATGATATTAATAATTACTTATCATGTAAAGATGCGAATATTAATACTTTGTTGTTTGATGATAAGAATAGACATTTAGAAGTAGAAAAACGTGTTTCATCTTGGAGTGAAATAGAAAAAATTATATTAAATTAATAACTATTTTTAAGTAGTTATTTTTTTTCACATAATTTCCCATAAATCAACTATAATTCGACAACAATTAAGTAGTATGATTAAGTTGTAGAAAGGAGGAATTAGTATAAGAAAAGAATATAATTATTAATTAGCATTTTACTACTTTACTTTATATATATAGGGAGGGATGCTTATAGAAATATAGTATTATTTAAATAAAAGTGCTATACTACTACATATGGTGGTGATTATTAATGTATACCGTTTGTTTGGTAGAAGATGAAGTTGATTTAGCAAGTTTAATAAAAACATACTTAGAAAAAGCTGGGTATAATGTAGTTTCCTTTACTAAAGGAAGTGATGCCATTAATTACATTGGGAATGATGTACATATATGGATATTAGACATTATGCTTGGGGATGATGTTAACGGGTATGATATAATTAAAGCTGTCAGGGAAAAAGATGAAGATGTTCCAGTTATATTTACATCAGCTAGAGATCAAGACTTAGATAAGATACTGGGACTTGAACTTGGAAGTGATGATTATATTACTAAACCTTATTCTAGTAAAGAACTTGTTCTTAGAGTTAATAAAATTATAAAAAGAGTTTATAAGGATGATAACAATAATAATATACTTACATATGATACTTATACTATAGATTTAACTAGAAGAATAGTATTACAAAATAATAAAGAGATAAAGCTTACAAC
>CAVIRY010000083.1:0-5026 GCA_963645255.1 bacterium | reverse complement strand
GTTAAAATAAATTCTGAGCCATGAGATACTATTAGATCTAGTTTATTAGTACCATTCATAAATTCTTTTGTTGTAGTGACTGACACTTTACTGTTAGGTAATATTTTGAAGTATGAAGAAATAACATCATTAAGGAAAATTATAGTATTTGTCGTAGAGGTACTACTTATAGTAGTTGTTCCTGATACTATAATTCTGTTAGAGTCACAGGCTCTTTGAGCAGGTACAGAGGAAGTATCTTCTATGGTAATAGTTGAATCTACTATTTTAGTTATTCCGTAATAATTACAAGATAGTTCTATTCCATTAAAATTAATATTATTATATTCTATAACTGTATTACTGTAGTTAGGATGAGATGGTACATAAATTACTCCATATGGATGCGAACTAATTATATTCATATTCTTAAGAGTAATTTTTTTATTTTTTGTACTAGCACTTATAACATCCGCTTCAACACTTAAATTGTTTATATAAGTATATCTTATTTCATTATATGTACCATCTATAGTAACTTCTTCTTTAGTACTGCTTATTGTAAAACCTGACTCCGCAGTAATATCGTTAGCTAAATAAATGTATGTATATGGATTTTCCTCACTTAAGACTGTTTTTAATTCTTCACTTGTTTTTACTAAGACAGTATTATTATTAATTATTTGCATAATATCACATTCCTTTATGATAATTTATGTTAAAAAATGATAATTACTTAATTAATTTATATTAGTGAGATACTTTTTATCATTTATGTTTCATAAGATTATACAGGAGGAAATTTATGAATGATTGTAACTGTAATGATGATTATGAAAAAATCAAGATAAATAGTCAAGATTCTTGGCCAAAATATAAATTTTGTTATATAAAAGGTCCTAAAGGTGACACTGGTCCAACTGGTCCTAAGGGAGAAGATGGAGCTTGTACTATTGATATAGGTGAAACTGAGACTTTAGAAGCTCATGAAAAAGCTATGGTAAGTAATACTGGTACAAGTGAACATGTTATTTTAAATTTTAAAATACCTGCTGGATATGATGGTAAGGCTGGAGATACTATAATTGTTGGAAAGACAGAAACTTTAGATGCCAACGCTAAAGCGAAAGTTGTTGATACACAAATTGGTAGTACTCATACTCTAGATTTTTATATACCACAGGGATTTGATGGTGTTAATGGCGTACCTGGTCCTAAAGGTGATACTGGTAAAAGTGAAGGTATTGCTATTGCTAATACAATAACGTTAGAGGCTAATGAAAAAGCAGTTGTTAGTGATAGTTTTGATGGGACTACTCATAATTTAACTTTTTCTATTCCAAAAGGTGAAAAAGGTGAAGAAGGAACACCTGGCAGTGCTGTTATTGATACTTATGCTAATATTTATGAGGATAATGGAAACTCCTATTCTTTAACAGCAAATATAGCTAATCAAGTTGAACTTAGTAAGGTAGGACAAAATAAAAATTTTAATGTTTCTTTTACAAATGGGCTTAAGACTAAAGTTGAAGGTATATATAAAATTGATTACTTTTTTGAAGCTACTGCCTCTACTTCTGCAAATATTTCTGTTGAGGTAAGAATGGATAATAATACAATGCCTGGTACAAAAATTACAAAAAAAGTAAACACTCAAGAATATGCTTCCTTTACTGGGAGTATAATTGCTAGCATTTCTAAAAATGTATTACTTGATCTAGCTGTTTCTTCTTCTACAAATGTAACTCTTACACCAGATGAAGCTGTTGTTTCTTATTTAAATATTGTAAAATTGAGCTAAATTGTTTCTTTTATGTGTAACATTCAAAAATAATGTTTTTGATTGTTACATATTTTTTAATACTTCATTCATTATTTTAGCAATTTTTTTAGAACTTTTATCTAAAAATTTTTCATATACCATAGTGTTATTATTACCTGGAATATCTGAAATACTTCTAATTACTAAAAATGGAATATGACTTAAAAAACATACTTGAGCAATACTAGCTCCTTCCATTTCAACAGCTAAAGCATTAAATTTTTTATTTATTTTAATACTCATATTTATTTCAGTACAGAAAATATCACCTGATGCTATTGTACCTACTTTTACTGATGAGTCTTTTATAGTCTCTTCTGCAATTTTTAATAAGTATTCATCACAATTTATATAAGTACCAATATTGGGAATATATCCTTTTTCATGATTGAATGCTGTTATATCAAAATCATGTTGAACTAACTTATCAGCTAGAACTACATCTAATACATTAAGACTTGTATCTAAGCCACCAGCTATTCCAATATTAAAAATATAATCTACTTTCATGTTATCAATTAATATTTGTGTAGTTCTAGCAGCATTTACTTTTCCAATACCAGATTCTACTAAAATACATTTAACATTATTAATAAATCCTTCAAAAAATCTTAATTCAAATATTTCATATTCATTTGTAATTTTTAAATATTTTTTTAATGCATCAAGTTCTTCTTTCATAGCAAATATTATGCCTATTTTTTTATTTTTCATTTACTCCTCCTAAACATACTTTATTTTATTAGATTACCTAGTTAAGATTATCAATTAAATCTATAATTAATTTCAATTCATAATTCTTCCTAATTTATTTCTTTTAACATTTTTAATTTTTCCATCTGTCTTAATATACTACATTACAAACATGTGTTTGTCAATAGAAAAATTAAAAAAATAACTGTAACTTTAGGATTACAATTATTCTTTATAAATGGCTTCAAAATGTGTACCATGATATATTACTACTTCATCACCAGGTTGATATATGTTACCATCACCAGTATTATACCAACCTAAGAAATTAGTCTTATTACTAGGTTCTTTTAATTGATAAATGCTTCCTTCTTCATATAAATAATTATCATTTGATAAAACAATATCATCAGAAGTAGTTACCATCCAAATTCTGTTTCCAGATGAATCAGTATTTGGACTTAGAATCATATAAGGATTTAACAATAACTCTGTAAAAACAGACATGAACTCATCTCTTGTCATATAATTATATTTAATAATAACAGCTCCATCTTGAGCACGTAGTCCACGATATAAATAATATGGTACAAATGACATATCCTTATTATAATCTAAGAAAGTATTATTCTTAATTACTTCTTGTCTTCTATTTGACCAAGTTACATTGTCATTAAACTCATAAAAATTAACTAATCCTTCCCTACCATCCGATGTTAATACATCATCAGCAATTATATTATAGTATCTTGTTGAAACAACATCATAATAATCTTTTGTTTCATACTTTGTTTCTATTTTAGTTACTTGGACGGTTTTAAATTGATAATCGCTACCTGCTTTTTCAACTTTTAAAATACTAGAGCCGACATTTATTTTATCTCTATCTTCAATATTTACATAACGATTATAATCCTTACTAAATACTGTATGAGAACCAGTTGTTTTTAAAGTTGTTCCATCTGAAAAAGTTGTTTCTTGATAAGAAGAGTTTTTTTTACTTTTTTCTATCCAGATAGGATATTCTCCAACAAAGTTTCCATTTTCATGATTATATACTAATAATAAATCTTCATAAGTTATATCTTCAACATTTTTATATTGTCCATTTCTTAATAATACTTTGGTACCTTTTATTAAACATGAACTAGACGCTGTTACGGTTACTGTAATATCCTTATCAATAGAATTAATTGTTAATGTTTTAGAACTTTCATTCATTGTATATTCAGAAGAGCTTAAATTGTTACCTGATGAATCTTTTACTGAGTAAGAAGTGATAGTATTACTTCCAGTTGCTGAAAACGTTACTGTTACTTTTTCTCCTCTATAAGCTGTATCTGGTCCTGACTTTGTTGCCTTGGTTAAATTGTAAGTTATGGTAAAAAGCCATTTCATGTTAGTCGTGGCGCTTTTTCTACTATAAGTAGTTTCTGTTGTGGCACTTGATACATAACTTTCTCCAGAATTTTCGGCTTCATCTATTCCATAAACAATAGCGTAGTAGTCACCTTCACTTTTACTTGTAAATCTATAAGTAGTATCAGAACTATTAGTATGAGCAGTTTCTACTAAGTTATTTGAACTATCATATAATAAGACAACATAGTCAACTGCTGGAGCAGATCTTGTGGAATCTAAATTAGTCCAAGTTACATCAAAAGTACCATTGGTATTATTAATATCTAGAGAAACCGGTCCTATTGCTGGAGGAAGATTATCTTCATCATATCCATCTGATACATTAGTAGTTATTTTTACTTTGTCAAAATTAAAATTAGTTGTGTCATATTTTAAAGATACATTAAGTTCATAGGCAGTTTTATAATAAGTTATATCAGATTT
Organism: bacterium; assembly: GCA_963645255.1. Lineage (GTDB taxonomy): Bacteria > Bacillota_I > Bacilli_A > RF39 > UBA660 > CAG-877. The sequence goes on along the minus strand of CAVIRY010000083.1, from coordinate 687 downwards.
TTTAGATATATATACTTCTATATTTTCACTTGTATTAGGACCTATAGAAAGAGTTGTTAGAGGTGTACCAGAGGCATCTGTTAACTCAAACTTTGTATTATCATTTAATAATTGATAAGAAATTGTCTCGTCACTAGAATTAGCTATCTTTATTCTTATAGGTGCTCTTTCAATATTAGTTAAATCAACTTCATGAGTATATAATTCGGCTGCTACATCACCAGATGAGGTAAAGTTAAAGGCCATATTCATATCATAATCACCTGCTACTTGTGTGTTATTGTAGCGATAAGTTAATTGAAAAGTAACACTTTTTCCAGGTAATAGATAATTACCTACTTCTAAGTCAGATGATATTTCGTAGCCTATTACATTTTTTGTTGTATCTGTTGCGGTAAATGTTTCACCTGTATACTTTTGAACTGAATCTGTTCCATTAGAAATAGTTACAGTATACGTTATAAAAGCAACATCAGAAGATGGAAAATTTGTTGAGACAGTCGCATTTAAAGTATTTATCTCTGGTAATGATTTCTCAACTACATCATTAGTATCAGTAGAATAAAATTCACTTATAAATAACTCATCACGTTTTGTTGAAGAAACTGTTCCTGTAACATTTACTGATAAGTTTAAAGCAGCATAACCTATATTAAGTAAAAAAAGAAGAATTAATAAAGATACTAC
>CAVIRY010000082.1:0-3489 GCA_963645255.1 bacterium | reverse complement strand
GTATATGTCTTTTTTTTTTTACAATATTGAAGTATAATAATGATATGATGAATAAGAGGGTGATTTAATGAGAGATGATATTTTAAATATTTTAAAGAATAGTGATAGAGCTCTTGATGTTTATGAGTTACAAGATATGTTACATGTAAACGATGTTGGTCAGGCTAAATTACTTACTGATGAGCTTAGAAAATTAGAAGATGAAGTTATAGTGTATCATTCTAATAAAAATAAATATATGATGCTTGAAAAGAGTCATTTAAGAAAAGGTATAATGAGAACTAATAAAAAAGGTTTTGGTTTTGTTGAAATTGAAAACTTAGATGATGACGTTTATGTTGCTGTTGATAATATGAATGGAGCTATTCATGATGATATTGTCTTAGTTGAAATCACTAGTAAGATGACTTTAGATAGGCTTGAAGGTAGAGTTTTAAAAATTATTAAGAGACAGGTACAAAGATATATTGGAGAAATTACATTTGATTCAAAAGGTAAAGGACATATTAAGTTGGATGATAATAAAATAAAACTTAATATTGAAATACCTAAAGATAAGACTTTGAATGCAGTTGATGGACATAAAGTAGTTGTTGAGTTAGATAAAAAACTTAATAATAATTTAAAGTATGAAGGAAAAGTAGTTGAAATTATTGGACATAAGAATGATCCAGGTGTTGATATATTATCAATAATTTATAAGTATAATATTAATACTGTTTTTCCAGATGATGTAAAAGAAGAAGTTTCTAATATTAATATGGAAGTATTACCTGAGGAAACTCAAGGAAGAAGAGATTTAAGAAATCAGGTAATATTTACTATTGATGGTGATGATACTAAGGATATAGATGATGCTATTTCAATTGAAAAGTTTGCTTCTGGACATTATAAATTAGGTGTTCATATAGCTGATGTTAGTTACTATGTTAAAGAAGGAAGTCCATTAGATAATGAGGCTATGGAAAGAGGAACTAGTGTTTACTTGGTTGATAGAGTTATACCAATGTTACCACATGAACTTTCTAATGGAATTTGTTCTTTAAATCCAAATGTTGATCGTTTGGCTATATCATGTGTTATGGAATTTGATAGCTCTGGTAAACAAATAGATTATGAAATATTCCCTAGTGTTATTAGATCAAGAATACAAATGACTTATAAGAAAGTTAATAGTATATTAGAGAAAAATGTAGTCCCAGAAGGATATGAACCATATGCAGATACTTTAAAAATTATGGCAGAACTTGCTAGTATTCTTAGAAAAGCAAAAGTAAAAAGAGGTTATATTAATTTTGATATAGATGAGGCTAAAATTTTAGTTGATGAAAATTGTAAACCTACTGAAATAACAGTTCGTGAACGTGGTACTGGTGAAAATTTAATTGAAGATTTTATGATAGCGGCTAACGAATGTGTTGCAACGCATATTTATTTTATGAATTTACCATTTATATATCGTGTACATGAAGTTCCAAAAGAAGAAAAAATTAGGAGTTTTTTGGGCTTTGTTAGTAATTTGGGCTATCAAGTACCTGGTGATATAAAAGATACTAAGCCTACAACAATGCAAAGAATATTAAAGGCGCTTGAGGATAAGCCTGAATATAAGATATTATCTAGTTTGTTATTAAGATGTATGCAGAAGGCTGTTTATCGTCCTGAGAACTTAGGACACTATGGTTTGGCTAGTTCATGTTATACACATTTTACTTCGCCTATACGTCGTTATCCAGATACTACTGTTCATCGTTTACTTAGAACATATCTCTTTGAAAATAAGATAGATAATTCTACCATTCGTAAATGGGAAGAAAAGCTAGTTTATATAGCTGAGCATTCTTCTGATAGAGAGCGAGCTTCTGTTGATTGTGAACGTGAGGTAGAGGATATGAAAATGGCTGAATATATGGAAAGTCATATTGGTGAAGAATTTGAAGGTATGATTTCTTCTGTTACTAGTTTTGGTATGTTCGTAGAACTTGATAATTTAGTTGAAGGATTAGTTCCATTACGTGATATGCCTGATTTCTTTGTTTATGATGAAGAACATATGACTTTAACTGGTGAGAGGAGTCATGTTAAATATACAATTGGTGAAAGAGTCTTGGTTAAGGTTGTTAGAGCATCTAAAGAAGATAAGACTATTGATTTTGAAATAGTAAAGAAGGTGTAGTAATATTATGGCACGAAGAAGAAGATTAAAGAAAAAATGTAAGATTGTTATTTTATTTATTTTTATTCTTCTTCTTTTTTTTGTTTTATTAGTTCTTTTTTTGAAACCTAAAGCTACTAAAAAGATAGAAAAAGAACCTATTAAAGAGAAAGAAGAGGTAAAAGTTCCAAAGGTTTATGAAGCAAGTGTTTTTATGGTAGGAGATGCTTTAATTCATAGTAATGTATATAAAGATGCTGAAAATGATGATGGTAGTTATGATTTTAAACCGATGCTAGAGTATATAAAACCAATTTCTATTAAGTATGATTTGAAGTATTATAACCAGGAAACTATTTTAGGTGGTGCAGAACTTGGATATTCTAATTATCCAAGATTTAATTCTCCGAGTGAAGTTGGTGATGCATTTTTAGATGCTGGATTTAATCTTGTGTCTTTAGCTACTAATCATACTATGGATAAGGGTGAGACTGGAGTAATAAATTCAGTTAATTATTGGAAAAGTAAAGAAAACGTGGTATACTCTGGTCAATGGACTTCAAGGGAGGAAAGAGAAGAGTCACATGTTTATAATATTAATGGTATATCATATGCATTCTTTTCTTATACTACATGGACTAATGGTTTAGAAACACCTGCTGGTAAAGAATATTTAAATAATGTTTATTCTCCTGAAAAAGCTGCTGCTGATATTGGTAAAGTTAAGGATTTGGCTGATGTTATTATTGTAGCGATGCACTGGGGTACTGAGTATTCTTTAGGTGTTTCATCTCAACAGACAGAGATTGCTAATTACTTGTCATCATTAGGAGTTAATTTAATTATTGGTGCTCATCCTCATGTTGTTGAACCTGTTGAATATATTAATGATGGAAAAACTTTTGTTATTTATTCGTTAGGTAATTTTATTTCTGATCAAGTTGGGATAGAAAGACTTACAGGTTTAATGATGGAAGTAAATATAAAAAAGGTTGTTGATGTCGATGATACAGTTACAATTAGTATTGAAAGTCCAAAGGCAGAACTAATATATACATATTCAAAATATGCTAAAGGTTTTAAGGTTTATCCTTATTATAAATTAGATAATACTTTGTTACCTAATTATATGAGTTATTATGAATATTATAAGAGCATTGTTAGTTCAAGATATCCTGAACTTGTTTGGGGTCTTACAGGAGCGTGATTAGATGGAAATTTTAAATAGAAAAGCCAATCATGATTATTTTATTGAAGATACATACGAAGCTGGTATTGTTCTTACTGGTACTGAAATAAAGTCTATACGTGAGGGTAACTGTAATATTAAAGAC
>CAVIRY010000081.1:0-10725 GCA_963645255.1 bacterium | reverse complement strand
TTTTATATTGATATTAATATTATCAACTATTTTACCAATAACATCAACCGAGCCAAAGGAACCATTGACAGAAGTATTATTGGCACCAGACATATAAGAATTTTGTAATTCTATAAGCCTTTTTACATAATTATCTGTTCTTTGTAAATTCCGTACTTCATTTCTAGTTTCTAATTCATGTTTATGTCTAGCACCAGAATTACGATATCTAGAATACATAATAATGAAATATAAAATACCAGATAATAGAAATACATAATTATAGTCAAAATCTATATAAGTCATTCCCAAATATCCTAAAAATTCTACAAAAAGTGAAATTAAAATCAATAATGGCATATGTATTGGTACACTACCCATAGTCTTTTTAGTTCTAGCATTAACTGCCACATAATGTAAAATACTTTTATTACCTTTTACTTGTTGATAACTATATAACCAAACTGGTAAATATGCAGCTTTCCATTGTTGCCCTTTAACATCAAAATCTTCTTGATTCCAACAAACACCTCTATTATATTCTACTAAAGTCTCATTAGCTGCAAATCTTGCAACATCTTTAGCTTGTTCTTTAACTAAAGGCTTTAACTGTTCAATATTAACATCTCTTCTTTCAGAAGTATAACCTCTTAAAAAGTTAGCATTATATTTAACACAGTTTTCTATATCAAATGGCATTATAGCGTTAATAACATTATTAGTCTTAGCAGCTGATGCATTATTAAGTCTATCAGAATTAGATTCAACTGTTAATCCTTCAATAGATAAATCAAATTCTCTTCCTACATTAAATAAATCAGCATCATAATAAGTTCTAGAATTTTCATCAGAACCTTTTGTATAGGTTCTAACTAATTTTTCCCCTTGTCCTACTAATTTTACATGTGAATTAATATCTACCAACATATATGGAAAATATACACCCATGATATTTTGAGTAGTAAACTCTTTTTTAAACTTTGGATGAGCAAAGAACTTTCTAGAACCAACAAATTTTTCTATTTGACTTTTCGCAACATCTTTAGTTACTGAAAAAGGTAAAACAACATCTGGAATTGCTCCATTTGGAATTTGTTGATTAACTGATAATATATTACGACACCAGTGACATCTAGCTTGTACAGAAGAAGAAGTATCAACAACAACCTCCGCTCCACAACTACTACATTTAAATGTAAGTACATCTTTAGTATCAGCAATTATATCTTTTGCTCCAGACCCTAAAATTTCACCAGACAACTCTTTAATATCCGTTTGCATACCAGATATTTTTGCACTTTCAAATTCATGTCGACAAAAATTACATCTTAATTTACCTGTCAAAACATTTAAACTAATATCAGTAGAGCCGCATTGTGGACATTTTTCTTGTCCATCTTTAGCTCCAACGTCAGTTTGAACTATCGTAGGAGAAGAATTATTAACTTCAGGTATACCCTTCTTTTCTTCATCCTGCATAAACTAAATACCTAATAAGTTTTTCTTTTTAGCATCAAAATCAGCTTGAGAAATAACTCCAGCATCTAATAATTCTTTAGCTTTTTTTAATTCCTCATAAGGATCGGCTGTAGGAGTAACTTGTGCAGCCCCTACATTAATAAATGGATTAGTACCAGCTTCTGCTTGTTGAGTACTTTGTGCCATTCCATTAGCAGCATTCATTCCCATACCCATAAATGCCATTGTTGCTCCAGCACCAGCAGGATTCTCACCAGCTGCTTGTACACCACGCGCAACAGATTGTTGCATAAATGAATTACCTCTGTTACCAGATAAAGCATCAGCTTTCTTAACATCACTAAGTAATTTCTTAGTATCTTCATCATATTCAATCGCAAGAATTGCAGTCTTAACAATTTCTAAACCTCTAGTAGCCTTCCATTGATATGCATCTTCTACAGCTTTAGCCATTGCTTGCGCAAATCCAATTTGATCAGCTTGAATTTTAGAAATACGATTACCTTTACTTGGATCATTAGTATAATTAGAAAATGCTGCTGATAAAGTACCAACTACTTCACTAAACAATTGATTACTAGCATCATTATCCATATCATTAAAATCAAATGCAGGTGCTCCAGGTTGTAAAAAACTAACAGGAACGAAGTTCTTAACAAATAATATTGGATCAACTATTTTAATACTATAAGTTCCTCTAGTAATTGCCCCAACTTGTGCATTTAGATAAGCATCATCCCAATAAATTTCAGATTGAGTACCAAATTTGTTATTTGGTATTTCCTTTAAATTAACATAAAAAGCTAATTGTTGAGAACCTGGTTGCCCACCAAATTTAAATCTTTCCCAAGATTGTCCCAATGTAGAAGATAAAATACCATCACCAGCAAACAATGATTTAGAGTTAACATCATCGCTCTTAAATTCATAACCACCTGCTTCAGCAATTAAACCAGTAATTTGTCCATCTTGAATTGTAATTAATGCAGTTCCTTCTGGAACAATCATCTTACTTCCGTTAGAAATAACATTGGTAGAACCCTTTGTATTTTCTCCACGTCCAGCATTTGTACCTGATGGTACCGCTTGAAATAATGCAGCAGTTGCAGGTACATCAGTTCTTGGTGCATAAAAATCTTTCCATTGATCAGCAAAAGATCCAGATAAAGCACCAGTAAAAGCTTTAATAAATCCCATAAAATACCTCTTTCTTATTTTATTATTCGATAGAAATTTTCAAAGTTTCCTCCTATCTAATTTAATTATAGCAAAAAAAAGTGCAGATAACTACACTTATTTTATATATTCTTTATCACCCATATATTTTTGTAATACCTTAGGTATTTTTATACTTCCATCTTCTTGATAATTATTTTCAATTACAGCAATTAATCCTCTAGGAGTAGCAACAACAGTATTATTTAATGTATGTAAATAATATGTTCCTTTTTCTCCTTTAGTACGAATACCTAATCGTCTAGCCTGAGCATCTCCTAATGTTGAACAACTTCCTACTTCAAAATATTTCTTTTGTCTAGGACTCCAAGCTTCAATATCACATGATTTAACTTTTAAATCAGCTAAATCTCCAGAACAACATTCAAGTTGTCTAACAGGAACATCTAAACTTCTAAAGAAATCAACTGTAAGTCTCCACATTTTATTATACCAATCCATACTCTCTTCTGGCTCACATATAACAATCATTTCTTGTTTTTCAAATTGATGGACACGATAAAGTCCTCTTTCCTCTAAACCGTGACTTCCACCTTCTTTTCTAAAACAAGGAGAATAACTCGTCATATGTACTGGTAACTCTTCTTTCTTTATAATTTGATCTTTAAACTTACCTATCATACTATGTTCACTAGTTCCAATCAAAAACAAATCTTCACCCTCAATTTTATACATCATAGCTTCCATTTCAGGAAAAGACATAACACCAGTAACAACATCAGAATGTATCATAAATGGCGGAATTGCATAAGTAAAACCAGCATCTATCATAAAATCTCTTGCATAAGCAAGCATTGCTTCATGAAGTCTAGCAATATCTCCAAGTAAATAATAAAATCCTTGTCCAGATGTTCTACCTGCAGCATCCTTATCCATTCCTTTTAACTTTTCAATAATATCAGCATGATATGGAATTTCATAATCAGGAACAACTGGCTCACCAAATTTTTCTACTTCCACATTACAGCTATCATCCTCACCTATAGGAACAGAAGAATCCATAATTTGTGGAATAACTAACATTTTCTCTCTTATTTCACCCGTTAATTTTACTTGTTCTTCTTCTAATTTCTTAATTTCATCAGCACTCTCAGCTATCTTTTCTTTTATTTTATTAGCTTCATCTACTTTTTTCTCACTCATTAGTTTTCCAATTTCACTTGATAGTTTATTCTTATCAGCTTTTAACCCATCAACTTTAACTTGTACCTCACGAACTCTTTTATCAAGTTCATAAACCTCATCTACTAATGGTAATTTCTCATCTTGAAATTTCTTCTTAATATTTTCTTTAACTAAATCTCTATTTTCTCTTATTAATTTAATATCTATCATATCTATTCCTCATTTCCTTTTTTAGTTTTTATATAATACTCTATACATTTTCTTGATGGAGAATATATATTTTCTGGTAATTCTTCAAAAGAAAACCATTTCCACTCATCAATCTTCGTAGGCTCCATAACTTTAATATCCCCACTAAAAATCAATTGTTACATAATGCCTATCTAGTGAAATATCATCCGAGACAAAGAACAAATTCAAAGAAGACACCTCTAAATTAGTTTCTTCTTTTACTTCACGAACACCAGCCTCAACTGTCGTCTCATTATATTCTTGTTTTCCACCAGGAAGAGTCCAAGAATCAGGTTCATAAATACCGCCTGTATCCTTATAAGTTGCCACTCTGTGTCCAAGCAAAATTTTATTTTCGTCTTCAATTAAAACTCCAATGCCAGTTTTTATATGATTATCCATAATTCACCTCCAAAATACAAAAAAAGAATGATACCAAGGAGTGCATAATGCACGGTACCATCCTTTATTTAACTTATTTAGATAACGGTATTACCCGGATAAAATATCATCTATAGAGTAGATAAATAAGTATTTAATATTCGTTTCCACCAACCACGAACTCTCTCCGCTTAAATAGTCTTATTATTAGTTCTAATCATCGACTTGTTAACATTATATATCATATTTAAAGAAATATCAACATCAATTATCACATCAATTATCACTATTTTTATAACAAAAAGTACCAAATGAAGGAACAGTATAAAATTTAACATCCTTGAAAAACAAAGTTGGTTTATCAGACTTTAACATACTTTCTGACGCATCATTTAAACACTGAACATCAGAACATAAAGTAATATAGAAATTATCTGAATTAATTTTTATATACCCTTTATAATTCTTATACTTTTCAGACTGTAAAACAGTAACATTATCTTTACTAACTAAAATATAAAAAGAAGAAACTCTATTAGTATTACCTTCAGTATCACAAACATACTTATAAGCCAAAATATCATTCTTAACTTCATTAACAACTTCCAATGCAACTTTACTTAAAGCTTCATTCTCCTGCTCTTTAGTATATAATTTATAATACCCAAAAGCCAGTATCGCCAAGCCAATTAAGAAAAATGTACCAAAGAATGTAAAAACAATCTTATTAATTTTATAATCCGAAGTTAATTTTCCATGACTACTATTATCATCAGAAACATAATAAATACCATCATAACAACTTGCTGAATTAAAACCAATCACCATAATCATAATAAGTGTAAAAAATAAAGTAAGTAACCCAGAATATCCAAATCTCTTTCCTAAATTATAACGACGCAACATAGAAATTATAATTAGCACCAAAGGAGAAGGAATTATTCTACCAGTTATAATAAATAAAAAAGGAGAAGGTATCAAAGAAAGTAAAAATAACCAACCATTATGTAAAGTAATATCGTAATATATATATAAACCATACAATGGTACATAAAAACTCCACCAAGGTTTATTTGCTTTCATATATAAAAAATTCATAGAAAGAAAAGAAAAAGAAACAAATGTTACAACCAAAAGATAACATGCAAAATTTAAAGATAAAACAACATCAGCAATACTATCACCTATATTATAAAACTTTAAAAAAACAGCGAATATCAATAAAATATAAATAAAAACATTAAATATTACACATGTTACTTTATTACCAGCTTTAGAAGAAATTGCACAATTAAATCTACTATTAATACTTTGATTAACATAAGGAGTAGAATTAGCTAAATTACCATTACCAACAACATACGAATTAGTAACACCATTATCTGCAAATTTTAACATTGATGCATTTTCCGGATGATTATAATTAATATTGCCACACTTCATACAACAACGCTGACTTTTTTTCATTTCAGAACCACAACGACTGCAAATAATTTTTTCTTCCATATTATCATCATCCCTATCTAAGACAATTTTAGCATAAAACAAAAAAAAAGAAAAGAGACTACTTAGCCTCTATAATTAATTTAATAGCCGTTCTTTCCTCTCCATCAATAGCAATGTCTTGAAAAGCCGGAATACAAACTAAATTTTTTCCAGATGGTGCTACAAATCCTCTTGCTATTGCGACAGCTTTTATAGCTTGATTTAAAGCCCCAGCTCCAACAGCCTGAATTTCAACCGCTCCTTTTTCTCTAAATACATTCGCAAGAGCTCCTGCTACACTATTAGGATTAGATTTACTGCTTACTTTAAGTGTTTCCATAAATATTATTCATTCCTTTCTACACTTAAATATATGCAAACTAAATACTAAAAATAACAATTAATCATTAATATATTTCATTAATTCATTCGTAATAACCTCATAACCTTCAGAAGAAATATGTAAGCCATCCTTAGTATAGGAAATATTTAGATTACCATCATCATCAATTAATATATTATATAAGTCAACATAAGTAATTTTTTCATCTTTAGCCAAGTCTTTTAATAAATCATTCACTTCCATAACTTTATCATTATCAAATTCAATATCTCTGACATCATCAGAAATTTTATCATCATCTGTTTTATTAATAGGATAAATAGACTCTAAATAAATTTCACTATAAGGTCTATTTTCTTTAATAAGTTCAACTATCTCTTTAATATTTGAAACTATTTCTGATATTTCAGTTTTCTTTCTTAAATCATTGATACCTATTAATAAAAATACTTTAGAAGGATTATAATCATATACTCTTTTTTTCATATCAACAACTATACTACTAGTAAAATCTCCAGAAACTCCAGAGTTAACTACTGGATAATCTTTAAAATACGCTTTTAAATCATATTGTTCAGTAATTGAATCGCCTAAAAATAAAAAATTATCATCAATTACTTTTTCAACAACTTCTTCTTTTGTAATAATATTTTTTACTTTTTCACTATGATCAAAAAATAAATAATGATATGCAATAAACGTTATAAATAATAAACAAGAAATTAATAAAAGAGAAATAATAAGACCTGATTTATTTTTTTCTTCACAAACCTCATCATATTTAGGAGGTAAAACCACCTCATTCACTATCTTTTTAACTTTCTTTTTATCTTTTTTCTCCATAAAACTTGTATCTAAATTCATAGTAGCATCCAAGTCAACATCATCAAATACTAATTGTTGCTGCTGCGTCTTAGACAAATCTATATCATCATAATTATCCTTAAGTCTTTCATAACGACTAAATTTACTATTAGAAGTTACATATTTAGAATTATTTTTACTTTTATTATTAGCCATATACAGCCTCCTATTACAAAACAATTATAACAAAGAAAAAGAAGAAATACACCATATTTCTTCTAAATTATAAATCTTTACAATTGCCCAGATACAATACTTTTAATACTACTATAAAATAATTCTATAAAACTCAACTGTTTAACATCTTTTTTAATAATTAAATCCGTAGAAGAAATTTCCTTATCATTTTCTAATACTATCATTTTACCAACAGTATCTCCTGCCTTAATAGGTAATTTAATATTATCCAAAACTATATTATATTTGTAATTATGTTTTTTATCATCAACTAATTCAACAACACCCAAATCATTTTTTAATGAAACATCTACCATAGAACGATTAGATTTATCTAATTTGATTTTCTCAACAACTTGACCAGACTTCTTCAATAAATTGAATTTTGTATTCATAAAACCATAATCTAAAAGAGTCATAGTCTCACTATTTCTAATCTTACTATTTTCCTCACCTAAAACTATTGCAATTAAACGCATATTATTCTTCTTAGCGGTAGCTGCTAAACAATAAAGAGCATTATCAGTATGTCCCGTTTTTAATCCATCAGCTCCCTCATAAAAACGTACAAGTTTAGTCGTATGTTAATATTATCAATAATAAAAAGAAAAAAATTAATTATATTGCAAACTAATCTCATAAGTAAATTATATATTATTCATATGTTTTTTTATTACGAACTATTATATTCTTAAATAAACGTAATATTATTCTTATAATAGCAAAAGTCAAAGTATAGCAATATAAGTCCTTTAAAACATCTTCCCTTAATGAAAAATAATCAGATTTAACAACAAATCTTTGTCTTATACTTAAAACTTTTAATATTTTTAAATCCTCGTATCTTATTACTTTTCTTCTTGAACACACTTCTGAACAGTTAAATAATTTACAAGCTAAATTACTAGTTGGACAACCAGTATCAGATTTATATTTACATAATCTACAACAACCATATTTATACTTGTTATTTCGATTAAGATAACACTGGCAATTTTTAAATCCACATATATTTTCATTGGCATTATAATCATCTATAATTTTACAAGCAGCATCGTAAATATAGGTTATTCTTTTTTTTCGATTTTTAATATTTAAAGCATTTACTATTATCTGGTCTTGAAGTTCTTTAGAATCAGTCGTAAAAGTTACAAAACGATATAAAAAACTTTTATACAAAAATAAAAACCTAGTCGTTTTATAATATTTTTTTGCTATTTTCTTCATTACTATACATCTTCCTTCAAAAACTTAATAAATTCCTTTTTTAATTCTGGATATAAATCATAAAATTTATTAACATCAAAACCAGTCTTTTTCCATTTTATAACCTTAGGAATTAAATCACTATTATCATCCGGAACCTTACTAGGTCTATTAGGGTACAAATACAATTTAATTTTATTTAAATCATTAAGCTTAATTAATTCATCATATACATTATCTATATACTCACAAGATATTACTTTTTCTTCCTTCATACTAACTAATTCTGCCGTCCAAGTAGTAAATTCAGAAGTAAAATTTACCGAATCAAGTTTATATATGTATCCAGAACAATTAAATATTTTTTTAAACATTCCAGCTTTTCTTTCTACTAATTCAATAGGATAATCTACTCCATCGCCAAATAATGAATAATATAAATCGGAGCCAAACGGTGATATAAATATAATAGCAATTTCCCTTACAGGTGTTGCATATACAAATTTATTTATAGGTTTAATAACTTTTAAATTTTTAACAGACGATCCGTGATAAACATATTTCATTATAAGATTCCTAACTATCGAATAATAATTGATTCAAAGAATCTTTCTTGAAACTCTGTAAGAGCTTTTATAGCTTCATCTGAATATTCTTTCTCATCAGGCACAACAACCAATTTATCGTCATCATCATTAGTTCTATGTACTATCGCAATAACCTTTCCAGTAAATGTAGAAACTGGCTCAAAAACTCCTAAAACATAAGCATCAAGTTCTTCTCCATCAGCAGAAATAGTATTAGGAATATACCCGTAATTTACCATGTATATAAACCTATGCTTTGGATGTTTCGTACCCAAGGGTCTATCCATATATACTTCAACTATTTTTCCTAAAAAGTCCTTAGCGTTACTCATAATATCACCCTAACATAATTCTAATATAACAAAAGGCAAAACTCAACTATTTGCCTCTTTTCTTATCAAACTTTTTTTGCACTTTAAAAAAGTCTTCTCTATCAACAATAGAAACTATATCCTTACCAGGAACTTCAAACTTATTCTTTTTCCTTAATCCATATCTAACATTACCTATATAAATAGGATTAGTAAGAATTGATTTAATCGTAGACTGTCTCCAGACTCCACCTCTTTTAGTTGGAATATCCCTCTCTTGTAATCTCTTAGAAATAACCAACATTGAATTACCTTTTAAATACCATCTAAATATTTCTTTAACAACAACAGCTTCTTCTTCATTCACTCTAAGTCCAACACCAATCAAATAATCATACCCATAAACTCCATTACAATTCGTATAATTACCTTCCCTTGTCTTTTGTTCATAACCTAAAGAAACTCGCTCAGCTAAATTTTCTCTTTCAAATTCCGCAAAAATACCAATAATCTTCACAAACATTCTCCCAACAGCGTTAGAAGTATCAATTTTTTCTGTCTGAGAATTAAATGTACAATTATTATCACTAAATAACTCAATTAAATATATTAAATCCTTTACACTTCTTGTTAATCTATCCAATTTATAAACCAAAACATTTTTAACTCTACCAGTCCTAACATCTTGAATTAATCTTAAAACCTCTGGTCGTTCTTTTAAACTCTTTCCAGAAATACCATCATCTATATAATAATCAACAATTTTCCAGTCATTTACTTCAGCATACTTCGTTAACTTATCCATTTGAGCATGAATACTAAACCCATCCCTTGCTTGTTCCTCCGTAGAAACTCTTACATAAATAGCTGTATCCAAAAATATATCCTTAAAAACATATAACCAAAAAATTGTCTCATTAATATCTCCTTAATAAACACTCATCTAATTATATGAAAAAATTACTAAAAAATACTAAAACACTACAACTACTTACTATAGTATTTATTTAAAAAAATATATAAAAGTAAGCTAATATATGAAACAATTGATAATATTAATCCAAGTTTCAAACCAGAAGGATAATAAGTAAATTTAATATTATTAACACCTTTATTTATTTTAACAGCCATTAAACCATTATCAACTTTTTCAATTTTAACTTCCTTTTTATTAACAAAAGCTTTCCATCCTTCATCATATGGGACTGTATATAAAACCAAAGTATCTTTAGAAACATCAATCTTTGCATTAAAACCATTATTAAGAAATTTAAAAGTATTAGAATGAACTTCAACATCATCATTATAAAGTTCCCTATAC
>CAVIRY010000080.1:0-2068 GCA_963645255.1 bacterium | reverse complement strand
GCACCTATTCTATGAGATTTAGTAAGTGCCAAAAACACTATAGATTCCAATATATTAGTTTTACCTTGAGCATTATCACCGATAAAAATATTCATTTTTTTATTAAAATGAATTTCGATATTGGAATAATTTCTAAAATTAACCAAATTTATTTTAATTATTTTCATTTAAATCCATAAAAAAGACACATATTCTCACCTATCCCCTATTTCAGTATTCCTATACACACATACATATTATACCATAAGAAGCCAAATAAAGCACGAAAAAAATAGTTATAATCAACTATTTTTACCTATTTTTTCGATTTCTCATAATTAAATCTAAACGAGAAGCTCTAGATATCTGATTTTCAATAGTTCTATACGAACAAGGAACAATAATTTCTTTAAAATTATCAAATATTATCTTAGTATTGTTATTATCTACTTTCTCAAAATTTTTAACTCTACCTAATGATATCCAAGCACAATCTTGTGCTGAAGGTGAAGTTGTTGGAAAAGCAACTATATTATTAGTATCTTCAACAATAATAGGTACTTTATATTCTGCACCTAAAATAGATCTAGCACTATCTTTACGACCAGAATAAGTACTCCCAAAATACTTACATGATTCCTCCATTATTTTAAATGGAGTTTCATCAATGATATATCTAACATCATCCTCATAAACTAAACTACTTTCTTCTTCATTAGGAACAACAGCTAATGTTCCCTTACTAAATTCATATTTCATATTATTTCCCCCTATAGAAAACGATTTTTTTCGTTTTCACACAAAATATAACATTTTTTTTTGTCGAATTTTATCGAAAAATGTAGAACAAACAAAAAAATTAAAAAAATAGAAGAAATTTATCTTCTACTTATATTATTATCAAAAAAATTAAATATTCTAAATTAATATGTACGAATTGGTAAAACTAATTGAGTAAGACTTTCATCCTCCGAAGATTTAATTAATATTGGCTTAATTTCACCAACAAAATGAATATCCACAGTTTCAGTGGAAAAACTTTTTAAAGCCTCCATCATATATTTTGCACTAAATGAAATTTTTATATTTTCATCATTATTTTTAGTTATTGGCATTTTTTCCTCAACTCTACCAATTTCTGCAGAACTACTTCTCAAAATCAAATATTCATTAGTAGTTTCCAAAGTAACTATATTTTTTTCTTTATCACTCGTTAATATACTAACACGGTCAATAACATCATAAAAAACATTAAGTTTAGTACTAACAACTAATAATGAATCATCAGGTAATAAATTAGATGTATTAGGATAAGTACCAGAAATTAATCTAGATTCAAATTTTAAATTCTTATTTTTAAATAAAATCTTATTATTAAAAATATGTATTTCTACAATTTCCTCATCATCACCTAATATTTTACTAAATTCAACAATATTTTTACTAGGAATAACAATATTATAGTTTTCTTCACTTGCCTTATCTAATTTAACTATTTTTCTTGCTAAACGATAAGAATCTGTAGAATTACATTCTAAAATATCTCCTACTATATTAAAGTTAATACCAGTCAACACTAATTTACCTTCTTCACTGGATGAAGCAAAAGCAGTTTGATTAACAATATTTTTAAAATTTCCAGCATTAATACTAATTTTCTTTTTACTTTCTTCTAAACCAATATTAGGATATTCAGTTTCACTAATACCATTTAAATTAAATTCACTATTTTCAGTGTAAATTAATATTTTTAGTTCATCCACTACTTCAATATTAATATATTTATCAGGTAACTTTCTAACAATGTCAAGAATATACTTACCTTGTATAATAATACTTCCTTCATTTTCTATTTTAAAATCAGCTTCATTAGTACAATCTATAATAGTTTGAATAGTAATATCATTATCACTAGCAGTCAAAGTTAATTTTTTCTTCTTTAATTCAAACTTAATTCCTGCCAAAACTGGGATTAAATTTTTTGTAGAAATAGCTTTAGAAACTTTATTCAAAGCATCTAATAATAAATCTTTTTTAATTGTAAATTTCATATATATTCCTTCTTTCTTTTATATTATTTATATTATTA
>CAVIRY010000079.1:5577-6054 GCA_963645255.1 bacterium | reverse complement strand
ACATAGATCCTAGTAAAATATCAATGAAATATTTTGCCAAGTCCTCATAATTAATTTCAAACTTCTTACTAAGCATAATTATCGCTATAACAAAAGATAATAAATATCCAAGTATACTAGCAGTAATAATACCATAATATGCTGGAACTCCCATTTTATAAAAAGCTACTATCAAATTATTATTTAATAATATTTTTAACACTAAACCAGACAATATACTAATAAATATAGTTCTATAATCCTTATATATTTGAATAATAGATATAGTAATAAATAATAGTCCTAAGAATAAACCAGTAAACACATAATAAGCTAATATACTAGGTCCATAATTACTAGGACCATAAAATAATAACCAGATAGGTCTAGCCAAGAAACTAATAATACAAGTAACTGGGACAATTAAAAATAATAACATTTCAAAAGCCTGATTAATTTTTTTACTACAATTTTTATCTTTTTTATCAATACTTAGTC
>CAVIRY010000079.1:0-5525 GCA_963645255.1 bacterium | reverse complement strand
GTCTTAAGCTAGGTATTAAACTAACAATAAGTCCAGCAGAAATAGAGAATATCAATATAACAAACTTATACGACCAGAATGACAAAATTCCTGAAATTTCCAATGCATCATCAACACTAAAATTAGCATAATTAACCAGTCCAGGAAGTACAGTATTAATATCCACATAATTATATAAACCTTTTGATATATCAATAAGTATAAATGGTATTGAATAAACCATTATTTTTTTAACAATACTCTTATTACTAATTAAAGGTTCATTAACACTACGCACCTTTTCTTCAAATATCCCTCTACTCTTATACTTCTTAAAAACTAAATATCCTAAAGATATCAAAGTACCAAGAAAAACACCAAAAATTACCAAGGCAAGACTATTACTTAAAGACATCTTAAAAATATTGAAACCTAAATAACTAAAAAGTAAAATACAAAATACCATTACTATTTTTTCTATAGCTTTAGATAATGATGAATAATTAGAAAGTCTATGTCCTTCAAAATACCCTTGATAAATACTTAACACTGGTGAAATCAATAAACAAATAGCTAAAACTCTAATAACAAAAGTAATATCATAAACACTTATATTACAATTAACATCTCCTAAAATAGAAGATGAAATAATAGGAGCAAGAACACATAACAACAAAGATATAATTAATCCAAAAAAGAATGCCAACTTTCTCCCTAATATTAAAACTCTTTTCTTAGCACTATAAAATCCCTGTTTTTGATACTCAAAAACTATATTACTTATTACTAACGGTATACTAAAAGTTATAAGAAATACAAACAATAAATATATAGTATAAATATATCCATATAAAGCAGAAGACTCATTATTAAGAATTGAATGTAATGGAATAACATATAAAATATCTAATATCTTACTAAAAACAATACAAAGTGTTATTAAAAATGTTCCATTAATAAAAGTCTTTTTCTTCATAAATTTACTTTTCATATTCATCTCCTAAATAAATAAAATCATATTCCTACTTATAAATAACGCATATTATATTTTAACTATAATAAAATGATATCTCAATTAAAGATAAATGTAAATAATCAACAGAAAAAAAGACCCTTAAAGGTCTCACTCTGTATAAACTATCATTGCCGAAAAACAAAATATTTGTTCTTCACTAAAAACACCAATACTAACTTGATACTTAATATCAATAACTTCCCCTGTCATTTCTGAAATAAAATCATTGATATCTTTTTCTAAGTCTTTTTCATCTTCTAAATCAAATATCTTAACTTTCATCGCATCACCAAAAACATTATATAATTCCAAATGTAATAATTTTGTCTAAAAATTTACTTATCATCAGTCTTCTTTTTAACATAAACACGCCTTGGCTCCATATTACGACTACTTACTCGCTCATTAATATCCAACTCAACAATAGAGTCACAAACTTTATATCTATAAAAGTTTTTAATATCTGTAAAATCCTCTTCATTAATAGCTAAATTCATAGCTTTATGATATTCTTCTCTTTCTCTTTCTCGTATATATATAGGTGGCAATCCTACATCTTCCAACAATTTATTAGTAAAAGCTCTAACAGTTCTACCATTACCATCTCTAAAAGGATGAACTTTTATTAACCTGCAATTTAATTCAACACAACAATCTAAATAAGCAAGCATCTGTGTAGTATCACGTAAAGTTCTTATCTCAGGAGCAATACTACGCAAATAAAGAACATCTTCATCTATGGAATTTAATTCTCTTCTAATAAATCTCCAATCACAAAGTTCAACACCAGCTCCAGGCAAATAAACAGGATGATTTCTAATAAAACCAGCATACTCAGGATAAGGGCAATAAGAAAATAATGCCCTATGTAAATCAAGCAATGTATAAACATCAAACATCTCTTCTATCTTATCAGAATGTACATATTCATACATTTTTTCTAATCCTTTTACTTCATCTTCAGAGTGTACATTTTCTAATTTACTCTCATTTTTAATATATCTTCTAACAAAAGCTTTCTTTAATTTATCAAAAGTTATATTATCTTGACTAAGTTCATAATATATTCTAATTAATTTAGTAGGCAATTCTAAATCAACTCCATAAAGTTTTCCTCTTTCCTTACGCCATTTATAGCCTAAAAAAGATTCACGAATAATAAACTCCGGATCAACTCCAATTTCACCTAAATAATACGATACAAGTTCTCTACCTTCATCTCCCATTTAGCTACACCTCCTGATTAGCGCTTATTATAGCATACTCTTAATAAAATTCCCTATTTAACAACAATATTTACAATTTTACCTTTTATAACTATAACTTTAACTATTTCTTTACCCTCAATATGTTTTAAAACATTAGAAGCTCCCATTGCTTTTTCTTTTATTGCATCCTCATCTTCATCAACACTAATGGTTATAGTATCACGAACCTTACCATTAACTTGAACAGCAATTTCTTTAGTAGAATCAACTGTCTTACTAACATCATATGTAGGCCAAGAAGATAAACAAATTGCCTTATTACCAAGTTTTTCATTTAACTCTTCAGTAACATGAGGAGCAAAAGGATAAAGTAAAGTTAATAATACAGTATAATCAGCTTTAGTAATACTATCAACTATATAATATTCATTAACTAACTTCATTAATTCCGATATAGCTGTATTATATTTCATACTATCTATATCTTCAGTTACTTTCTTTATAGTCTTATTAATAATACTTTCAAATTTAGTACTATAAAAATCAGTCTTACTATCAACTCTATCAATTAATCTATAAACTCTGTCTAAGAAACGACAAATTCCTTTAACACCTTGATCATTCCAAGGAGCTTCTAATCCATACTCACCCATGAATAATACATAAGTTCTTAAAGCATCTGCCCCATACTCATCAACTATAGTATTAGGATCAATAGTATTACCACGAGACTTACTCATCTTTTCACCATCAGGTCCTAAAATCAAACCTTGAGCAGTTCTCTTTTTATACGGCTCACTAGTAGGAACCAATCCTAAATCATATAAGAAATGATACCAAAATCTAGAATAAATAACGTGTCTAGTAACATGTTCCATACCACCATTGTACCAGTCTACTGGCATCCAATAATTAAGTTTTTCACGTGAAGCAAATTCTTTATCATTATCAGGATCAATATATCTTAAGAAGTACCAACTAGATCCAGCCCATTGAGGCATAGTATCAGTTTCTCTCTTAGCATCTCTTCCACATTTTGGACATTTACAATTAACAAAACTTTCTATCTTAGCCAATGGACTTTCACCATCAGTACCAACTTCAAAATTAGTAACTTCAGGTAATTTTAAAGGTAATTCATCATATGGAACTGCAACATCACCACAGTATTCACAATGAACAATAGGGATTGGTTCACCCCAGTATCTTTGTCTATTGAAAGCCCAATCCTTCATCTTATATTGAACAGCAGCTTCTCCCAAACCTTTATCTTTTAAATATTCAATTATTTTTTCAATAGCGTCTTTTTTATTTAAACCATCTAAGATGTCAGAATTAATATGAAGACCATCTCCAGTATAAGCTTCTTTTGAGACATCTCCACCATCAATTACTGGTACAATATCAATACCAAATTTAGTAGCAAATTCGTAGTCTCTAGTATCATGTGCAGGAACCGCCATAATAGCACCAGTACCATATCCCATCATTACATAATCAGATATGTAAATAGGAATTTCTTTATCATTAACTGGATTTATCGCAACTAATCCATCTATTCTAACACCAGTCTTGTCTTTCGCAAGTTGAACTCTTTCAAACTCAGTCTTTTTCTTAGCTTCTTCTCTATAAGCTATAATCTCATCCATATTTTTAACAAGATCTTTATTATCATCAATAATATTATGTTCAGGCGCAACAACCATAAAAGTAGCTCCATATAAAGTATCAGGACGAGTAGTATAAACTTTCAATACTTCATCAATTCCCTTAACTTTAAAATTAACATAAGCACCAGTAGATTTACCTATCCAATTTTCTTGTTGTAACTTAATATTTGGTAAATAATCAACTTCTTTCAAACCTTCAAGTAATTTATCTGCATACTCAGTAATTCTTAAATACCAAACATCTTTATCTTTTTGAATAACTTGTGAATGACAAATATCACATTTACCACCTTGTGAATCTTCATTAGATAAAACCACTCTACAACTTGGACAATAATTAACAAGTGTCTTATCTCTAAAAGCAAGACCTTTTTCAAACATCTTTAAAAATATCCATTGAGTCCATTTATAATATTTTTCATCCGTAGTATCAATAACTCTAGACCAGTCAAATGAAAAACCAACTTTCTTTAATTGTCCAGCAAATACTTCAATGTTTCTATCAGTCAAAACTCTTGGATGAATATTTTGTTTTATTGCTGAATTTTCAGTAGGAAGACCAAATGCATCATATCCAATAGGAAATAAAACATTATACCCTTCCATTCTTTTTTTTCTAGAAATAACTTCCAATCCAGAATAAGCTTTAATATGTCCTAAATGCATACCAACACCAGATGGATATGGAAACTCTACTAAAGCATAGAATTTCTTTTTACTAAAATCATCAGTAGCCTTAAAACACTCATTTTCTTCCCAATATTTTTGCCATTTTTTCTCTATCTCTTTAAAATTATACATTCTTAATCATTCCCTTCTTCTCATAAAATTTATATACTAACCAGTAACTTATCATAACAATAGGTAAAACTAATACTGCCGCCAGTAAAAAAGATACCAGATAACTATCAAATAAAGTAATAATAGTAACTATTAAAGTAATATCAAAGGATGAAACCAATGAAACCATAAGTAACAGTTTATTATAGTTAACCTTATTTAAATCAAGTTTATACTTAGTTACCAAATACCTTATCTCAGCCAGTTCTTTCTTTTCTATATTTTTCTTTTTCTTACCATTTTTCTTACCATTTTTCTTACTTTTTCTATATTTCTTCATAGGTAAAACAAAGAACACCTGGTAACAAATAAATACAAGTATAAAACAAGCTATAAACAAAATTATTTCTTTCATAAATATTCCTCCAAAATAAAATTCGTCCTAAACATAAGGACGAATTAACTCGCGGTACCACCTTACTTCATAGTAAACTATGCAGCTTAATAGATTTAATGGTCTTACCCAACATATTACAAATTAGTCAAGTTCACAAAACTTCATATACTTATTTTCACCCAACATAAGCTCTCTAAAATATGAAAGAATTGTTACTACTACTAATAACATTTAAAAAATATAAACATAGTATAGTAAATTTATAAGAATATTTCAAGTACTTTTCAAAAATAATTATTACATCAATATCAAAATTAATATTATTCGATTACATACGGATTAGTAAAACTACCATCACCAGATGAATATCTTGTACCTTTAGAAAATGAAACGACAGGCCGCGCGCCGCCGGTGTTGTTGACGTTGTTGTTGTTGAAGTTAGAAGGCGACAAAGCCGAAGGCGTAAAGACAAACAC
>CAVIRY010000078.1:0-3559 GCA_963645255.1 bacterium | reverse complement strand
GCATGAAACTATTCACACTACCATATATAATAGGAGGTGATGTTTATGCAAGAATTAAGCAAAACAAAAATGCTTAATATCAATGGTGGTTCATCAATAGTTGCTTGTACATATTATGGATTAGTTAAAATCACAAGATATATCATCAAATTCATAAGTTCTAAATTCTAGGAAAAGTTGCAGAATTAATTTTTCTGTTTTTTCATTATTGTAAAAATATATCCTATAACACTTATTGCTAATAATATATACCAAAAATTACTGTAATTAAGTAAATTATTGCTCACTGCATATAAATTATGAATCAAATGTAAAAGAATTGGATAAATTAAGTTGTTTGTTTTATAAAATGAGTAATTCCATATTAAACTTATTCCTAACAAAATAATAAAACCATCAATATTATAGATATGTATTAAGGCAAAGACAATGGATGTTAATAGTATAGAAATAAAAATATTCAACTTCTTATTTAATTTTTTATATAATCCAAATCTAAACATTATTTCTTCAAATACTGGTGCAAAAATACAAGTAGTGATGATTTCAGCAATTATTTCAAAAATATTTGAAGGAATTTGGATATCAGTTGGTGATATTGGAATAAATGTAACTAATTGTTCTAATAATATCCTAATAATAAATGATAAAAACATGTATTTCAATAAAATATTAACACTAATTCTTCTAATATTTAAACATTCTTTTATGTCAATTTTGTCTTTACTTTTTAAATTATTTATTACTGCAAGTCCAAATAAGATTACTATCACAATATAAAATAATCTAGAAAAATAAAAATTATTTATAACTTTATCTACCATTCTATTACCTATCTTCATACTAATTATACCATTTTGATTATTTAAAAAGATACTTCTTAAAAAGTAATCGGTTTGCTTATATTTGTATAGATTATAATTTGCGACAACTAATTCTTTTTATGCTGGGTTTAATCTCACTCGGTTGTCCAGCATCAATAACGACTTTTTTACTAACTCTATTATACATATTTATCACCTATGATAATTTATGTATATTCGCAACTACTGTTACATTTTTGTTTTTAAATAAATTCACATTAGCATATAATAATTATCTTACTACAAATGATAATATTTCATCATTGAATCATATTCTTTTTCTATAGTTTTTTCAAATTCATTGCCAATTTTTACATTTATTCCTACTAACATTCCGTCATACACTAAATTACCTTTAAATGGAATTATTGATGTAATGGTAATATATGGCAATTCTTTGTATGGAATAATATTATCTATATTATCATTTAATCCTTTTACCATATATATTTTATCTTTTTCCATAAAAGCAGTATATTCTAATTCATATCTAGAAATAAAAAACATAGTTCTAATACCATTTTTAAATTCACTTGCTATTTTTAACTCTTCATTATTAAATTTATATGGATTAGCTAAGCAAAATTCTAGTGTAATCTCATCTTTATTTTCCCAATATTTATCTACTATATCATTTATTTCATACGGATTAATACCATTCTGATTATATATTTTAATTTTATTTTTCATATTATATTTTTTATTAGTAAATTCTAATAAAGCAAAATATATTTTATAAAATAATTTAACATCTTTTTTTGAGATACAAGCATTTTGCTGTTTTATGTATCTTTTTTCTTTATTAATTTGAATGCTTGCTTGCATAGCTTTAACTTTTTTTGCTTCATTTGGAGTAAGACCATTTAATGCTCCTGAAGGCATTTCATCCATAGCCTCATCTAGGGTTTTAAAGAAACTAGTCAAATCAACGTCTTTTAGTGATGGAACATTTTTAATTATATTCTTTAAAGAATCTCTTTCTAAATTAAGCATTGCATATTTTCTGATTATATTAATTGCTGAAGTCCAAAAGAATGGTAAATTTTCCAATTCATCTAAAAACTTTTTAATTTTAGGATTGTTTATGTCGAAGTCATTATAAAATAAGGTTTTATATAGTTTAAGGTCTATATGTCTTTCTCCAGCTAATCCTTGTTTTTTTCTTTGCTCATGTAATTCGTCTTCTATATCGTAGAAATCTTGAAAAATAGCAAGTGGAATATTTTCGCCCAAACCTTCCATATCCCTTGCTACAATAAATACATAATAATTAAATAGCTTATTATTTAATGTAAAATTACATATTATCTTTGAATCTATCCCAGTTATTCCTGATGCAAAATCACATACTGTATTTAATAATGCAGTACCTTGCATTTTACAATAACTTACTAATAATTCATTTAAATCATCTATTTTCTTTTTCTCACTCCAATTTACCTTTTTTAAGGCAATCTTCACCTTATCAATTATTTCTTCTGGTATATAACTTTCATTATTAAAATCATAGTCAAGCAAAAATTTATTATGTAAAGTTACTCTTTCCCAATCATATTTTTTGTTTAAATATTTTATTTCATGTTTTCCTGGTTTTTTTAGCGAATTATCTAAAGTATCTTTATTATCTAATACCATTTTTAAATACTTTAATTCTCTAGTTGTACAAATATCAATAATATTGTCTGGATTGTCATAAACTTTGTATATTTCGGCTAACATCTTAACTTTTGTTATTTTTTCATAAGCCTTAAACTTTTCTACAATCCTTGTATATTGTTCATGGACATATTCTTTTTTATAATATTTTATTTCATCATACATTTTCATACACTTCACTCCTATCAAATACCGTAAATAGTTTCATTCTCCATTATTTGGTTTTTTCTCAATAATTTTCTATATTTTTATAAATTTTTGACAACTTTTTTCTTATTTATTCCTCTTTATCTTTATAAATCACCTGTTCACTATCATCACATTTTTCTGTTGAGCTAGTCATAAGATTAGTTTTAATACATTCTTCTCTGTTATCATAAACCTCTTTATATTTACCATCCTGTACAGTCCAAGTATTTCCATAAGCATTGCATGCACATATGCCACCTAAAACTACAAAAGCTGTTACAAACAATATTATTGCAATTTGAATTCCTTTAATACCATTATTTATAAGTTTAGTCATATTTTTCACCTTTACTCTCTTTCTAAAAACACACCATTCTAATTAAGAATTTTTCATTCCAATTTCATGCTAGCATATATAATTTTATAATCATTATCATTCAGTAACTCTTTTAGCATAGTTATTTTTCCATAATTTTCTTCATCAATTCGAATTATTTTTTCTTCTTTCATAGCTCTTAATAACACATAAAACTTTCTTTTATCAATAGGCTGTAAATAACCAAATCTTTTATTTTTATACATTTCAAATGTTTGAATACCTTTTGTCATTTCACCAGATAAAAGCGAAAATAACATTTTAGGCCCAAGAGATACTTTCATATTTTGGTATATTTTTATTACTTCAATTATTACATTTACCAATTCTTTATATGGACGATTACATAGTGTTACTTCATCAAGATTAGTCTTTTCATCATAAAATCTTAAATTTACTTCTTCTTTATCTTGTGAATAATTATAACTCATCATATATGTAGAACATCCTGTTCCATCAGCCTTATAGTTTGTAC
>CAVIRY010000077.1:0-2176 GCA_963645255.1 bacterium | reverse complement strand
AATAATATTTAGTATAGTATCAGCTATCTTCTTACAAGTATTATTTAGTGAAGTGCCATTCCTAAGTAAATTCTTAGAAACAACTAGTATATCAATAACACATATGTTAATATTATTGGCTATTTCAACTACAATAATATTTATAATGGAAATATATAAATACTTAAAAAGAAAAAGTATTAAATAATAGAATGACTTTCAAAATCATTCTATTATTTTGAAAAAAGTTCTCAATAAAGTAAATAAAATGGTATAATAAAATAATCTAACTAATACTTATAAGCAGGAGGTAATATTATGAACGAAAGACAATCAGTATTAGAAATAAGTACAAAAGCTTTTAAACATAATATTGAAGAAATAAAAAAATTAATAGGTCCAACAAAAGAAATAATGTATGTTATGAAAGCAAATGCCTATGGTACTTACTTAAATAAAAATATAGAAGTTATAAAAGACTTTAACATAATCGCAACAGCTATTGTAAAAGAAGCTGTTGAACTAAGACTTTCAGGTTTTAAAAATAAAATCTTTGTATTAAATCAACCATACTTAGAAGATATAGAAAATATCATTAATTATGATGTTACTATAGGTGTAGCTGATTTAAACTTTATAAAAGAACTAAGTAAACGTAAAGACAAGTTTATTATTCACTTAGAATTAGAAACTGGTATGGCTAGAACAGGAATATCTTCAACTGATTTAGATGAGGTACTAGAGTTTTTAAAACAGACAAATAATATTGAAGTAGAAGGAGTATATACTCATCTTTCTGCTCCTGATACAGATGAAGAGTTTACTAAAAGACAAATGGAATTATTTAAAACTGGTGTATTAAAAGTAAAAGAATATTATAAAGATTTAAAATATATTCACGCTTTAGCATCTAATGGACTTTTAAATATTGAAGATGATTTTTGCAACCTAGTAAGACCAGGTATCTTACTATATGGATATCTTCCATCAACTAAAACCAAAAAACAAATTGATTTACAACCTGTTGCTAAATTAAAGTCTAGAATTTTATTTATTAAAAAAATAGAAAAAGATACAAGTATTAGTTATGGAAGAACATTTATCTCAAAAAATAAAATGAC
Source organism: bacterium (assembly GCA_963645255.1). Taxonomy (GTDB): domain Bacteria; phylum Bacillota_I; class Bacilli_A; order RF39; family UBA660; genus CAG-877. Next base: position 1,076 of record CAVIRY010000077.1, on the reverse strand, counting down.
TATCGCTACCATTGGCATTGGCTATGCTGATGGTATAAGAAGAAACCTTTCAAACATTGGCAAAGTAATAATAGATGGTAAAAATTCAAACATAGTAGGTATTATATGTATGGATTCATTTATGACTGATGTTACAAATATTGATAATGTCAAAGTAGGAGACTATGTTTATATCTGGGATAATGATAAAATAAAATTAGAAGACATAGCTAATCAATGTAACACCATTAGTTATGAAATATTATCAACAATTTCTAATCGTGTACCAAGAATATTTATTGATTAAATAAATAATATTTTTTCAAGTAGGAAGTGATGTAATATGGAACAAGAAAAAATAGGAAAAATTATAAAGAAATTACGTATTGAAAATAATCTTACTCAAAAAGACATAGCTGATAAATATGGAGTAACATATCAAGCTGTTAGTAAATGGGAAACAGGTAAGAATATCCCAGATATTAGTTTATTAAAAGAAATAAGTAAAGACTTTAATATAAATATCGAAGATTTATTAGAAGGAAAAACAACTAAAAAAAGGAAAACAAACATCAATAAAAAAATCCTTATACCAATAATCATATTAGTAATTGTTATAACTTCATCAATACTTATTTATCATTACCATAGTAGTCATAATTTTTTCTTTAAAACCATAACATCAAGTTGTTCAAATTTTAAAATTACAGGAAGTATAGCCTATAATGATAAAAAGTCTTCCATTTATATATCAAATATCAACTACTGTGGTGGAGATGATAATACCGAGTATAAAAAAATAGAATGTATCTTATATGAATCAGTAAATAATAAAGAAAGTAAAATAGCAACTTCTATATATAAAGAAAAAACATCAATACGATTAGAAGATTATTTAAAAAATGTTCAATTTCATATTGATACTAACTCAAATACTTGTAAAAACTATAAAAGTAATAGTCTTTATCTTCAAATAAAAGCAACAGATTCAAATAATAAAGTAACTCTATACCAAGTGCCATTAACAATGACTAATAATTGTCAGGATAAAATAATGAATAAAAATAAAAATGCTTAGTTTTGTCAGTATTTATAGG
>CAVIRY010000076.1:0-5313 GCA_963645255.1 bacterium | reverse complement strand
TTCTTGTACGCCTTGATATATTAGTAATTTTTGGTTATAATAATAGTTGTATAATTTAGCAATTTTTTGGAGGTTTATATATGAGTAAAGACAGAGAAAAGAAGAAAAGACCGATTTTGAAAATTGTGCTACTTATTTTAACGATTTTATCTTTATTAAGTAGTGGTTTTGCTATATACGAGATATTTTCATTACAGTCTATTGAAAATATGATTAGATACATTGTTATTGGTGTACTGGCGTTAATTGATTTAATTATTATTTTTAAGACCAAGGGTATTTTTAAGAAAAGACCTAAGAAAAAACGTTCTAAGCGTATTGGATATATTATTTTTATGGTTTTGTATATATTGATTTGTGCTTTTGTTGGAGCTGTTATTTTATATTTATATGGTAAATTAAGCAATATGAATAAGTCTCAAATTACTTATTCTTCTAGTGTTGTTGTGATGGCTAGTAGCGAAGCTAAGGAAATTAATGATATTGTTGATTTTAAAATAGGTGTTTTGGATGATTCTAATAAAAAGTCACCTGATGGATACATTATTCCTCAAGAAATTATTAAGGATAATAAGTTGTATGATGAAAATGAAATAGTTGATTATTCTGATTATCAATCTATGATTACTGATTTATATGCTAAGGAAATAGACGCTATTATATTACCTACTGATTATGTTTCAATGTTTATGACTATTACTGGATATGAAACTATTGAGACTGATACTAAAATTGTTTTGACTAAAGAAAAAAAGATGAAGAAGTCAGCTACTTCTTCTGTTGAAACTGAATCAACTGGTAAGAATATTACGGAGCCTTTTACGATTTTACTTATGGGAATTGATTCTACGGATGAGGTTTTATCTAAGAATGCTGTTGCGAATGGTGATACGTTGATAGTTGTTACTTTTAATCCTAAAACTTTGAATGCTACGATGTTATCTATTCCAAGAGATAGTTATGTACCTATTGCTTGTTGGTCTAGTAAGGCTGAAAATAAAATTACTCATGCTGCTGCATACGGTAATGATTGTATGATGAATACTATTGAAAATTATTTGGGTATTAATATTGATTATTATGCTAAGATTAATTTTAAGGGTCTTGTTAAATTGGTTAATGCTGTTGATGGCGTTGAGATAAATGTTGAACAAACTTTATGTACTGATGATTCTTCGCGTGGAGGTCAGGTATGTATTAATCCTGGTTTACAGACTTTGGATGGTGAACAGGCTTTAGTATATGCTAGAAATAGAAAGGCTTTAGCTAATGGTGACTTTGGTCGTAATCAGCATCAACAAGAAATTGTAATGGCTCTTGCTAATAAGGTTAAAACCATTTCTAGTGTTAGTAAGTTTATGGAAATATTAGATACTGTTTCTAATAGTTTAGATACAAATTTAACTACTCAACAGATGTTATCATTTTATAATATAGCTAAGGATATAGTTAAGAGAAGTTTATCTTCTGATGAGGCTGATATAATTAATATTCAACAATTATATTTAGCTGGTAATAGTCAAATGATTTATGATGAAAGAATGAGAATGGTACTTTATAATTATATTCCTAATGAAAATAGTCGTAAGGATATAGTTCAAGCTATGAAGGAAAATTTAGAGTTGGCTGAACATACTTCTATTACAGAATTTAGTTTTTCAATAAATGAAACTTATGAAAAAGAAGTTATTGGTAAAGGTCCTTATAAGACTTCTAGTCTTTATAAATTATTACCTAGTTTCATAGGTTATACTGAGCAACAAGCTAGATCTGTTGCTAGTCAATATGGTGTTAAAGTAACCTTTGATGGTGATGATTCTGGTGTTGTTGTTTCACAGAGTTATCCTCAGTCTAAAAGAATTGATTTGATTAATGGTAGTGTTGTATTAACTCTTAAGGATAGTAGTAAAAAGGATACAACTACTGATAAAGATGATGATAAGAGTGATGATACTGACAAGGATGCTAATGAGGATGATGATGCTAAGAAAGATACCGATTCTGAAAAAGATACTAATAAAGATACATCTGGTGACAAAACAAATAATGAGTAAAACTATTCTATTTTGAATAGTTTTTTATTTTGGCTTTTCCCTTTCTTGAGATGGACTCTCTATACTAGGATGATACTATGTTACTTATTGAATTAAAAAGATTAAAGTTTTTAGTTTTGGTGCTGATTCAATTCTATCGAGGTTTAATAATAACCTAAAAGAACTTTCCATATATATAATAAAAATTCACAATTTCTTGTGAATTTTTTTAATTTAACTCTACTAAATATAACTTTTTGCCATCATGGACAAATATTAAGGTTGCTTCCTTTTGATAATCTGAGAATGCCTCATCAGTGTATGTCCAAGTTACTTTAACACTATAAGCTTCTTCATCAATAGTTTCACCATAGGTAAAAGTTGTTTGTTCTACACTTTCTACTGTTACTGTATCTACTTCTGGTAAACTTTGTGTTCTGTTATTATAAATATTACTTTCAACATATTTGTAATATGTGTTTTCAGCATTTTCTAAGAAATTATTTAAGGCTGTTGGATGAACTATATCTACTCCACCAACGTCTGTCTTAGCAGTTTTATCATCTAATGAATAGAAGTCTACAATGAACATTTCTGCTAATTTAGAAGCATATTTTTCATAATCTACTTCTTTTTCTTCTAAAATTTTAGCTAATTCTTTAAATAAGCTTTGATACTTTTTACTTTTATTATCTTTTAAGACATAGTCATATTCTTTTATTGTATTTAATACTTTAGCTTCTTTAACAGTTGGTGTTCCAAAAAATTTTTTATAGCCAAGGAAGGCTAATACTCCTACTGCTATTATTAATAGTACTATGAGAAAAATTTTAAATTTCTTTTTTAGTTTCATATTATTTTCCTTCCTCAGTTTGATTTTGTAAAGCTACATTTTCTTCTTCTTTAGCAAGAAGGTCAAATACTATTATGTCATTTGACACATCTAATAGTGCATTTGTATATTCAGTATTTGCTTTTATTTCTGCTTCACTGATTGCTTCACCATTTAATGATAAATACTCTACTTTTTGACTATTGTAGTAAGCTTTATTTGTTACCCAGTTACCATTAGGGAAGCATACTATATTACTACCTAGTACATTGAAAATATCATGTCCTAACTGATATTCATTGTAGAAACCAAACATATTTCCTAAAGTTGGCATTGCATCATACATACCCATAACTTCTGTTATTTCTTGATTATACTTTGTTCCTGCCATATCTTTACTCCAAATTATAAATGGTACTTTTCTTCCTAATTCATATTGGTATGAGTCATACTCTTTATAATTTGGATCATCTTTATCTAAAAGTGAATCTGTTTCTTTATCATAGTTATATAATAAATTATATTCTTTTCTTGGTAGTCTAGCGTCATGATCACCATATAATACTACTATTGTGTTATCTAATAGTCCAGATGAATCTAAATCTTCAAGTAGTTGACCTAGTGCACTATCGGCATAATGAACTGATTTGAAATAATTACCTAATTTAGTACCTTCCATATATGGATAACTTATTTCTTCTATGGTACCATCTTCATTAGTAATTGTTTCTTTTATGTCAACATCAAATTCACCGTATTTATCTGTTTCTGAGAATGGTGTATGATTTGTTAGCATAATCATTAGTCCATACCAGTTTTCATATTTTTCATTTATTTCTTGTAATCTAGGAATTGACTGTTTAAAGAAGTCTTTATCTGAAAGTCCTAAACCTATTGTTGTTTCTGGTGTTACAACATAGTCTGTTTTACTGTAGAATTTTTGGTAACCTAAACTATTATGCATTGTTCGTCTATTCCAAAAGTCTGCATTATTAGCATGCATACTAAATGTATAATATCCTTTTTGAGCTAATAGTTTTGGTATGGAATTATAAGTTCTATTTGAATATGATACAAATGCTGTTCCTGACTTAGTTGGCATCAATGATGTTGAGAAAGTTAACTCGCTATCAGAACTTGTTCCTACACTAACTTGAGAATAGTAATTAGAAAAATACATTCCTTCACTAGCTAGTTTATTTAAAGTAGGACTTACTTCTTCTCCATTAAATTCTAATCCTATGACATTATTTTGCATACTTTCAGCATGAATTACTAAGATATTTTTACCTTCAAATATACCAGTGTATTCATTTGTTTTAGCGTCTTCTCTAGATGCAAAGTATTCTGTAAAATTCTTTTTTGCTTTATCATAGCCAAACATAGAATTTAATTTAGGTTGAATTGAAGTAATTAGATCATTACTTTGATAAATGTAAATACCAAAACGCATAACTATGTATTCTTTATTCCATTGTTTTATAAATCTGGTAACATCAAGTGATGTTAATGTTACGATGAATAAGCCTAATACTGCTGCTCCTGATATAAGAGTTTTGGTCATTTTCTTTTTACGTTCTGACTTTACTTCTACTTTTTTATAGTAGTTTTTCTTCTTCAATTTAACATGGACGAACACTAGTATTAATGGTCCTATTACATATACTAAATCTTTTAATTGTAAGACATTTTCTACAACGGCATCACCTACATCACCAATGTATTGTGTAAGAGATATCATTGATACTGATGCAAATGATGAATAAAATGTATAGTATACTGAATTTATCATACATATTGCACTTAAGAATATATCTAGAACTAGATAATATGTGAATCTATTTTTAGGATGGCATAAATAACCAAAGGAACCTAAAATTAAGATTACTGCTAAATCACCCATGATGGCTTTTATTGATAAATAATTCGCTGTTGAGTGAATACAAAAGAATCGTAACATTGTGGCATTTACTAAGCAAGTAATTACATATGTTAAAAATAGTTTATTATTATTTATATATTTACTTACTAAGTGATTTTTTCTAGCTTTTTTTATGTCTGAAATTATTTTATCTTTAGTTTTTTTAACTCTATATTTTATTCTTTTCATATTTATAACCTCACTAAAATATATTATAGCATTGTCATTATTTTTTTTCAATCTATTGAAAAAAAAGCCTAAATAGTTTACGGCTTTTCAGTATTTTGTTTGTTTTTATAACTACCAGCATTTATTACTAATCCTAAGACAAATATATATGATAGCATATATACCCAAAGTAGTAAAATAATTATGTTAGAAATACTACCGTAGAAAATATCATATTTTGTAAAAGTATCTAAGTAAAATGAATATATTTCTGAACATATTATCCAACTTATTGTTGTGAATACTGCTCCTTTTGTTGCACTATTACCTTCTATTTCTTCGTCTGGAGCAATTATATA
>CAVIRY010000075.1:0-5553 GCA_963645255.1 bacterium | reverse complement strand
ACCGATAAAGGCGTACATGCTTTATGTCAATATGCCCATACAGACATTTCAGTAAAAATTACAGAAGAAAAATTAAAAAGAGCTTTAAACAGTAATTTACCAGAAGATATTCATATAATTAGTATTAAACATGTATCAGATGACTTTCATGCTAGATATAATGTAAAAGGAAAAGAATATAAATATTATATTAACCTTGGCGAATACAATCCAACAGAAAGAAACTATGTTTTTCAATACAATCATGAATTGAATGTTGATAACATGAAAAAAGCTATAAAATATTTCATTGGTACACATGACTATAGAGCCTTTGTAACAGAAAATAAAGATAAAGAAAATTGTATTAGAACAATAGATAAAGCAACCGTTGAAAAGGAAAATGACAAATTAATTATCACATTTCATGGAAACGGTTTCTTAAGATATCAAGTAAGAAACATGGTGGGCATTCTGATAAGAGTGGGAGAAAATAAAATTTCCCCAGATTCTGTGGAAAAAATATTGGCTAGTAAAGATAGGACCAAGTCAGGAAAAACAGCTAAAGCAGTAGGCTTATATTTAACAAGTGTAGAATATAGAGAATATTAGGGCAAGGATAAAAACCTTGCTTTTTTAGCCAGAATATGGTATAATAAGTGCCATTAAAAGGGAGAGGTTGGAGTATGATTGAAGAAAGTGAAAAGGAAAAAAAGTATTATAAAAAGAAAATAAAACTATGTAAAAAGCTTGGAGCAGAAAAATTCAAGAAAATTGTTTTTAAAGTGGAAAAAATAAAATTCAAAATAATAAAAAAGTACTTTCCTAACTATTTAAAAAAATATGAAGCAAAATGTGACAAAATGTGTAAAAAAGAGTTAAAAAAAGCTAAGAATCAAGAAGAAAAAGATTTTATAATAGCACATTATAGAGAACAAAAATTATTGAATAGACAAGAAATAAATACCGCAAAAAACAGAAACTACCATATAAATGGTATTAGACCAACACAAACTATAAAATATCTTGAATGGAATAAAGAAATACACAAAACAAATTTAATTGTGGATATCGCCTTATTCCCAGCACTTATATGTTTAGCATCAACTGGTACAGTGCTAGCAATACCTTTACTTGTAGGAAACGTGATATCTTCTTTTATAAATTTTCAGTGTATTAATCTCCAAAATTACAATATATATCGTTTTAAATCACATGAAGCAAATTTAAAACAACGTGAGCAAAGAAAAACGCAAAGAAATCAAGAACAATATTCAAAGGCATATGAGGTAATTGCTGAAACTGTAAAAGAAAGTTCAAAAGATTCACCAGGTATACCAAGCATAAATGAGGTAATCAATAACATAAAAAATAAAGAACAATTAGTACAATTTAGAAGGCTGGTTTTAGAAGAACAAGCTAAACGTACTAGTCCAGTTCAAAATATTAAAGTAGGAGGAGTGAAATAATATGGTTTTAAATGTAAATGCTACAACATCATTATTAGCACAAGTAGCACCAGTAGGAGTAACAGCAACAATAGTATTAGATAAGAAAAAAACAAAAGAACAAAAAATAGGTACAATAGCAGGTATGGGAGTAGCAACAAGCATAAGTTCTACACTACAAAGTTGTACAAGGCAATCAGTCGAAGAAAAATATTTCGCAAGCTTAACTGATGAACAACTAGCTTATGTTTGTGAATTAATGGATGAAAAAGAAAAAGAACTATCATTAGAAGAACTACGAGTTGAAATGACAAACGATGAAATCAGTATGCCTACATCAGATGCAAAAACTTTCGTAAAAAAAGCACTTTAGAGCAAAAAAAGTATTGATTTTTAATACTTTTTTTAGTATAATCATAGACGGTACATTCGAATATCCCCACATAAATTAAGTCCTGGGAAAACTTAATTTAAGTAAAAGGAGAAAAATATGACAAGTTATATGCAAAAAAAAGAAACTGTAGACCGTAAATGGTATGTAATCGATGCTGAAGGAAAATCTTTAGGTAGAGTTGCTACTTTAGCAGCAACATACTTACGTGGAAAACATAAGCCAACTTATACTCCACATATTGATACTGGTGATAATATTATAATTATCAATGCAGATAAAGTTAATTTAACTGGTAATAAGTTAGAAAACAAAATGTATTATAATCACTCAATGTATACTGGTGGATTAAGAGAAAGAACTGCTAAAGTTATGAGAGAACAATACCCAGTAGAAATGATGGAAAGAGCTGTTAAAGGAATGCTTCCTCATAATAGACTAGGTAGAGCTATGGCAAAGAAGTTATTCGTATATGCAGGAAATGAGCACAAACACATGGCACAAAAACCAGAAGTGCTAGAAGTTAAGTAGGAGGGTTTAAGTTATGGCAAAAGAAAAGAAAAATATCTATACTGGAACTGGACATAGAAAAACAAGTGTAGCACGTGTTACATTAACTCCAGGAAAAGGAAAAATTACAATCAATGGTCAAGACGTACACGACTATTTACCTTTCGAAGTATTAGTAATGGATTTATGTCAACCATTAGATATCACAAATACTAGAGAAATGTTCGACGTAGATGCAAAAGTAAAAGGTGGAGGATTCCAAGGACAAACAGGAGCTATCCGTTTAGGAATTACAAGAGCTTTATTAGATTATGATAAAACTACTCCAGCCGATTCTGAAAATAGCTATAGAAAAGTTCTAAAAGCAGCAGGATTCATTACAAGAGATTCTCGTAAGAAAGAGCGTAAAAAACCAGGATTAAAGAAAGCACGTCGTGCTCCACAATTCTCAAAACGTTAATTACAAACAGTTTCATTTCAAAGACTTTGTACGCAAAGTCTTTTTTTTATTATGTTCCGGGTTAGGAACATAATAAAACCACCCGCTGTGCGGGTGAGAACTGAAATAGCGATAGCGTTGAGAGAAAAATAAATCCTCCTTTGATATAATAGAAAATGGTCTGCCAACCAAAATCTAGGATCAAGGGAGGATTTATTTTATGAGAAGAAAAAACGATGATGAAAGTTCTTTATCTCATACAAGATGGAACTGTCAGTATCACATAGTCTTTACACCAAAATATCGAAGAAAAGTAATATATAGAAAATTACGTCGAGATATCGGAACATATTTAAGAAGACTATGCGATTATAAAGGTGTCTAGATAATAGAAGTTCAAGCCTGCCCAGACCATATACATATGCTAGTGAAGATTCCACCTAAAATAAGTGTATCATCATTTATGGGATATTTAAAGGGAAAAAGTTCACTGGTGATTTTTGAAGAACATGCAAATTTAAAATATAATTATGGCAATAGACATTTTTGGGCAGAAGGATATTATGTTAGTACAGTAGGTCTAAATAAAAATACAATTAAAAGATATATACAAAATCAAGACCTAGAAGATAAAATAAAAATGAGTACGGTAGCGACTATTGCGAATTTAAGCCTATGGAGAACAGAAGTTACTCTATCTGTGAAGTAGGAATTTTGAACGTGAGGATCCTACGACAAATCTAAAATATATAAATTAATTTGTAATTTATCCTGACTGATAATGAAAATATGCATACAATATAGTAGAGGAGGTAAGAATGCTAAATTTAGAATATCTACAACAATCACTAATAATTGCCATTGCCCTAAGTACTATAACGTGTGCTTTTGTTCAAAAGACGAAATGCTGTTTCAAAAGTAGTAATCATCTAGCCCTATATTCACTACTTGTTAATATATTTGTTGGTATAGTATTTTGTATGACTTTTACTGATATTGATTTTCCTAATAGTTTATGGACTGGGATGTTTTCCTTTCTTGGTGCTGACACTATATATAAAACACTTGAAGGCAAAGTGTCATCATATTCAGATATAACCAATAAAAAAGGTGTATATATATCAAAAGATAATTTAATTAATAAGGAGGAGGGAATATAAATGGAAAAGCCTCTATATCCTTGTAAGAACATGCGAATAACGCAAGGATATAATGAAGGAACACATATAGATAGTTATGCAATAGACGATGCTGGTAAAGATACAAGTATAAGCAAAATACGTGCGCCTTATACAGGCATAATCAAAAAAATATATAAAGATGATGCTAATGAAGTCTGGTTAGAAAGTATAGATAAAGTAGAATTTCCAGACGGAACAAAAGACTATTTAACAATGATGTTTGCTCATTCAAATGATGTAAGTAATTTATTTGTAGGAAAAAAAATAGCTCAAAATGAAGAGTTCTATAGTGAAGGCACAAAAGGGAATGCAACTGGTAATCATTGTCACTTTGAATGTGGTAAAGGAAAATTTACAGGTACAGGATGGCATAAAAATTCTTCTGGATATTATTCTATAAATAACGGTAAAAGACCTGAGGAATGTCTCTGGTTAGATAAAGAAGTAAACGTAATAAATAACTACAAGTACAATTTTAAAAGTATAACAGATGAAACATCTACAACAACTGTTCAAACAGAAGAAAAAAAAGAAGTACAGGAAGAGCCAATCTTTATTTGCTCAAAAAGTGACCTATATGGTATTTACCTGAAAGTAGGACAAAAAGTATATCTAAAGTAAAAATGAAGTGTGAACTTCATTTTTACTATCCTAACGCAACATCCAAAATCATCATCACTGAAAAACCTATTAAAGTAAATATTGCCATTAAATCCTTTCTTGTATTGGACTGACTTTCCGGAATCAACTCTTCAACAACAACATATATCATCGCCCCAGAGGCAAAAGCTAATAAAAATGGTAGTAATACTTGTATTTTTAAAACCAAAAACGCACCAAGTACAGCGAAAATAGGTTCAACAATACCAGTTGCCTGGCCTAAAAAGAATGCTTTAGTTCTATTCATTCCCTCTCTTCTTAAAGGTAAACTAACAGCACTCCCTTCTGGAAAGTTTTGCAGACCTATACCTATCGCCAAAGTAATAGCTGAAGCCAAAGTAACTCCTTCAATTCCATAAGCCAAAGAGCCAAAAGCCACACCAATAACTAGACCTTCCGGAATATTATGCAAAGTAATTGAAAATATCAACATCAAACAACGTTTAATTTTACCAGAACCAATAACATTATTTAAAGAAGAAAAATAATTAAATATCTTATCACCTATAAACAAAAGTAATCCTCCAGACATAAACCCTATAAAAGCAACAACCCAAGGTACCATTTTTAAATTATTAGCCATTTCAATAGATGGATTAAGTAAAGACCAAAAAGAGGCTGAAATCATTACTCCTGCAGAAAAACTTAACAAAGCATCCATTATTCCTTTCTTAACATCTTTAAAAAAAAACACTATAGAAGCGCCAAGCATTGTAACACTCCAAGTAAATAAAGCCACTATTAGTGCCTGGATTACTGGCGATAATTCACTAAAAAAATCTAACACTATATCTCACCAGTATAAAATATGCAGAAAATAAAACTTTGCTTAGGTAAAAAGTCTAAACAAAGAGTTAAAGATAACGTCCACACAAGTTATTACCTAACATTAAGTACAAAATCCCTAAAAACATTTGTTATTGTATAAGTATTGTGATAGTATAT
>CAVIRY010000074.1:0-13415 GCA_963645255.1 bacterium | reverse complement strand
CTCTAATAATCAACAAATCTCCTGACTTACTACCTTGAATAAACTTAGAATTACTATCATTTACAGTAACAAAAGTCATATCACTAAACTGCGTATAGCCAAACTTATTTCTACATAAAATACACGAAGTAATAAATATAACATAAATAATAATTAAAACTTCAATAAACTCCCATACCCATTTTAGTATTCTTTTTAACATACACAACCACCTTTAATAATTTTATCATAATAAATTTTCAAATACAATAAATAACCTACAAAACTTTTTTCTTAACAATTATATACTTAAAATCCTCATCAATAAGTTGATTATTATCATACAATTTAAATACTAATTTATAAGTACCAGAAGTTAAATTATCATTGAAATTAAAATACAAAGTATTAGAAAGTCCTGCATTAATATTTAACATTTTTTCATAAAGAGTTTTACTAGAATAGCCTGATTCACTAGGTAAAGATAATTCATTAATAAACAAAGTATTAAAATCAACTTCTGTATAAACAGTTGTATCTTTATTATCAGTATTTCTCTTATAAAGACTTATTCTAACATTAGGATTAGTCAAAACTGTAGTATATGAAACTACATATGTATTGTATTTTAAGTTTAACTCATTTACTCCATCTTCACCAGAGACTAATTTAGTTTCATCAACAGTACTTACTTTAATACTATTATCAGCACCAACTAAAGTAATTGGTATATCAACTTCCTTAGACTCTAAAGCATGTGAATTATGTCTACCATCAGCAGATGCAAATAAAGTAAATTTTAAAGTATAATTGCCTGCCGGTAATAAAGAATCAGCATAAATAGAAATTGTTCTTTTAATAGTCGCAACTTTACCAGTTAATTTTATTCTATAAACACCATCACTATCTGCAAAATAAGACTTATTATCAATAAATATACTAGTACCAGATAATAAACTTGAACTAACCTGTGTTCCTGAACTATCTACTATTGAAACATTAAGACCCATACTACTAGATTCATAATTAGTATTAATAATTGACTCTCTTCCCTCAGTCTGATCATAACCTATCGCCGTAGCATAATCAACATCATAAGAAATATCATAATACATATAATTACTACTTGGAGTAACAGTTTGATTTAATACCGCATTAGAACTATCATATAAACTATATTTCATTAAAGATTGACGAATACCAAGTACAGAAAGCAAAGTACGATCTTCATTATTTCTAAGTTCAAACAACATAGAATTATCAACATGAGTACCCGTAGCAGTAGTTTCTTTAAAATCAAATATAAATATAAATTCTTCTACTATTCTACCATATTCTTCCGTAAAATATTTCTTATTATTAACATCGTCACTATAAGTATTATCATTACTTATACTACCCATTTTTATAAAATTACTAAGTCTATAAGTAACTTCACTATCAGTCGCTAATTGATTAACAGCACTCTGATAACTATCCTCTGTAACAGTATAATAATAATACTCTGGCTTTTCCTGATCAACACCATAATCAAGCATTGTAATTTGTGTACCAACAGGTAAAACATAGTCTGTAACTAAAGCATGATAATAATCATTATTAATACCATAGAACGACTCAAAATCATCAGCATAAGCAAACAATGAATAATATGTTGTAAACTGACTTTGATTAGTTATATTAACAGAAGTAGCCGAAGGCATATCATACCTTTTATCATAAGTAATACTAGCATCATAAGCATCTCCATCTTGGAAATTACTTGCTGTTAAATTAACCGTAATAGTAACAAGCTGTACCTTATACTCAATAGCATTTAATGGAGTAAGTACTTGTAAACTAACTATAGCGGTACCTAAATCCTGATTCAAAGTAACATTCTTAGCATGATACAAATAAAACATAAATGATGGAACCAGTGACTGACTATCAGTCTTATAACTAGTAGTACCAGAGTATTTACCATTACCATCACTTAAATATTCAGTAGTACCATAACTTGTCCATTCACGAGTCTCAGCCTTCATCGCTAAACCAAGTTTTTGATTAGCTTCCTCTGCCGTATTAGCAATTTTAGGAACACTATCAGGATCAACTAAACTAACTCCTTCAGCCAATCCTTCACTATTAAATCCTACTACATTAAATATAGTATCTCCAGATGAGAAATCCATTAAAGATAAGTTACCAGTACCTAAAGAAGAATACTTAGAAGAATTTAAATTAATAGTATAATTAATCGCATCAAGACCAATGATCCAACGATAACCAGTTTCTCCTACCTCAGTAGGATCAATATACTTAGTAGTAACTAAAGTAAAATCATCATTCAAAAAATTAGAATAAAATCCATCCTTAGTAATATCATGATTCAAACTATGTAACCCTAAAACATAACTACCACCAACGATAACATCACCAGCATCAGCACTATCCCCATTATTAACAGAAGGATCATATACACCATAAGAAATAGAACCAGTTGAATATGAATTATACATTCCAAAGAAAGTCATACCTGTAACTTTACCATAAGCCGTAGCAGACTGATTAGTAGTAACATTCAAATTATTATTAGGAGCCATATAAATACGATTATCAACATTTCTAGTATAATTACCATCATCATCAATAGTAACTTCAGCCGGTACTAAACTACCATCAACATCAACACCAGAATAGAAAGACTCCAACATATTAGCATTCTTCTTTAATAATAAAACCGTACCATTCTTTATTACCAAAGACTTAATCTGATTAAATGAATAAGGAATTTCCGAATACTCATTAGTTCTATCTTTTATACCAGAAAGTTCAATACAACTATTATCAATAACTAATTTATCAGTTCTTTGTACCGAAACATTTCTACTAGGAGAAGTCCTAGTACCTAAATTCTTAATATTAATATTAGATACTCCAGATGAAGTAGATGCATTACCAGATCCAAAGATAGAACCATTCATTAAAAACTTATGATTATTTTCAATATAACCAGTACCATCTATATTAACATTAATAGCAGAAGTAACAGATATAAATGTCCAGTCATACACCTCAGATCCAGAAGCATTAGCTTCTCCTCCACCAAAGACAGTACCTTTAATATAAATATCCCCCTCTATTAAATTACTATTATTAACAGCTTTAGTACCTATATTAGTCAAAGTACTACCATAAACAACAGAAGTATTAGCACCACCATAGACATTTCCATATATAGTACCTGAAACTATATTAACATTAGCAACAGAATCCCCAGTAGCTTCCGTTCCCGTAGCAGCAGCATTACCACCAGCAAATATAGATCCAGATGCAGGAGGAACAGAAGAACTAGTACCAATGACAGTTAATCCATCTACAGTAATATTCGTATTTTTAGAAACAACAGCAGTACTACCATTACCACCTGCATAAGCACTTCCTAAAATAGTTGAGTCAGTAATAAACACCTCAGTACTTCCTGAAACAGTTCCTTCATTACCACCACCATAAACATTATTATTTATAAAAGCATTATCAATATCTAAGAAAGGATCACCATTAACACCAGCAGCATTACCACCAGCATATACATGATTAATAGTAGCATTCTGTATCACAACATCAGTAGTACCAACAACAGCTCTATTACCTCCTCCATATAAATTGCCAATTAGCCCGGAGTAAACCTTAACTTTAGGTGTAGAAGTAACACCCCCTTCATTATTGCCACCATACAAATTATCAATAATAATATCAGATGAACTACTAGTATTACTTCTAGGTTTAACTACTTTAGAGGCAACCTTAAAATCAGATACAGAAGTATTAGTTAAAACTGCAAAAGTAAAAGAATAAGTACCAGAGTTAGCTGCCAATTTATTAGGATTATTAGCATCATATTTATTAACTGAGTTAGCACTAAGAACTCCATTATTTATTGTAAAATCAGTTGAAGACCAGTTTGAATAAAGAACAGTATCATCTGCTAAATCAAGTCGAATTGCCCAATCAGATATTTCAGTATCAGTTAAATTAGTAAGTGTAACCGTAACATCAGCATAAGTAGCATATTCACTAGATTGCCATGTTGCCTCAACCGGAGTAGATGTAATATTAACATCAATTAAAGATGTACTATCATCATCATCCCCAACATAAACATTAGCATCAACTATATTACCAGATTTATTAGAACCACCAAAAACATTTGTAATTGTACCAGCATTAACTTTAACATTTGAAGTATCAAGTCCAGCTTCATTACCACCACCAAAGACATTAGTAATAGTACCAGAATTAATATTTACATTAGAAGTAGTAGAACTAGCATTATCTCCTCCACCAAAGACATTTGTAATTGTACCAGAATTAATATCAACATTAGTAGTCTTAGTAGTACCACCTTGATTATTACCACCATAGACTCCATCAATTACTGAATTATTAATTATAACTTTACTAGTATCAACATCACCTGAGTAATTAGAACCACCAAAGACATTATTTAAAGTAGCATCCGTACAAGTAACATTAGTAGTAGTTACACTAGCCTTTTCTCCACCAGCATAAACATTATTAGCCGTAACCGTAGTAACCAAAACATTAGATGTATTAGCAGCAGCTAAACTACCACCACCATATATATCACCAGTAAAATTACCATCTGTAACCATAACATTATCAATATCAGTATTACCACCAACATTATTACCACCATAAACATTACCAACAGTACCAGATGAAACATACACATTAGTAGTATTAACAGCACCAGATTTATTAGAACCACCAAACAAATTATTAACAGTAGCACCTTGTAAATAAATATTTGTTGTAGTCTGTCCAGTATTATTACCACCACCATAGGCATTACCTATAATACCGCCATTTAAATAAACATAATCATCTCCATTTGGACTACCCTTAGCATCATTTCCACCAAAGACATTACCAATATTGCCACCATTAACAGTAACAGTAACATCACCAAGAACATAAGGTGTATAAGTATCATTACCTTTACCACCACCAAATAAAGACTCAACAATTGTCCCTCTATTAACAACTACATTAGTACTATAATCTGAAACATCGCTTGAAGCAGTACTACCATTTACAGTACCATATGCACTACCACCATAAACACTACCCTTAATTAAAAGTTCTAAATCTTTACTATTATCACCAATTAAAACATTTACATCCTTAGTAACAAAAGTATTATTACCTTCACCACCTCCGTAAACATCATTAACAATAGTACCTCCATAAACATTAACATTGCTACTTCCATAAACAGTACCTTTAGTTTTAGAACCTCCATAAACATAACCTATCTCGCCACCATAAATAGAAATATCAATTAATGACTCAACAGAAGAAGAACCAGATCCATTATTATTTCCACCAGCGTATAAAGAGCCTTCTATTTTTCCAGACAATACTTTAATATTAGAAACAGTAGTACTAGAAGAAGATGAAATACCAACAGAACCATAATTACCACCAGCATAAACATTACGTTTAATAGTAGCAGCTCCATTAATAAGAATATTAGAATTATTTGCCGTACCTATTTTAGATGAATTACTATTACCATTACCAATACCAAAAACACTTCCAGCCTCAGCTCCAAACATAGTAGAACCATTAGAAACTAAAGTATCATCACCAACAGTAGCAGAACCTCCAACATATACAAAAGTACTACCATCCAAAGTACCTTGATAACTACCAGAATCAGAGCCAGTGTAACCATTAGATCCACCAAAGACAGCATAATTAACAATACCACCATTAAGGTTAATAATTCTATTTCCATAAGTTGCTGAAGCACCTGCTCCACCAACTATCATATCAATAGAACCTCCCTTAACATTTATATAAGTATCATTAAGAGTACTTCTTGAACTATCAGTTAAAGGTCCACCAATTAAGTTATAAATCCAGCCACCCTCAATAGTAGCTTCTCTTGCAGAATAGTGAGTTCCTCCACCTCTTCCACCAACATAAACTCCAGTAGAATAATCATACTTACTTGTCCCAAATTTACCAGACTTAATGTTAGTATAAATAGCGATACTATTAGTTGTATTAGCTCCATAAACCGAACCTCCCCAACTACCAGATGCACAATAATAAACTTGTAAAGAATCATTATCACTCTTTACTCTATCATAATCACTTCCATATATTACTTTTCCAGTAACATATATTCTAGCACCAGATGTACCCCACCAACTATCAGAATAATCAGATACACCTCCATTAGTCGCAATTAAAGTATCATAGAAACCAGACTCCACAATAGTCCTATACCGAACAGGACTTCCATTAGACCCAGTTGAACCATTAGATCCAGCAATAACACTATAAGCAGTAATATCACCATCAACTTGTTTAATACCTTTACCAATTTTTAAATTATGCCAATTACCATAAATATAAGATGACTGATTACTACTACCAGTAGGATCATTATTCGCAAAACTTCTCTCGGCAGTTAAAGAAAGATACTCAATCCTTAAATCAGCTCCAGCACTAATATATGTACTTCTAATACTATAAGTAGCACTATTCCTATAATCACTACCGTTATTAATACTAGTCAAAGTAAATGGTTTACTATTAGAAAGACTAGAAGAAATATCACTTCGTAAAACAACAATATTAGTATCTCTTGTAACTAAATAATAATAAGTTTCATTTTTATCATAAACATTTTCATTATTATCTGCATCATAATACTGTAAATATTCATAATACGTACATCCAGTTCCAGTATTACAAGTACCAGATAAATAATTACCAGAACTATCATAATATCCAGCAATAGAA
The DNA here is from genome assembly GCA_963645255.1 of bacterium. Lineage (GTDB taxonomy): Bacteria > Bacillota_I > Bacilli_A > RF39 > UBA660 > CAG-877. The sequence goes on along the minus strand of CAVIRY010000074.1, from coordinate 6,614 downwards.
CTAGAATAAGGAATTGTTACCTTTTTAAATAATCCCGCTGAACTGGCATTATCTGAAAAAGCTGGATTATCTCCATATCCAATAACAGTTCTACTATATTCAACCATAGTACCATTCTCTAATTTATAATATGTAACTCCTGATACATATTCACTACTAGTAGGATGATAATAATATGTACAACCACCCCAAGTATTACATCTATTACCAGAAACATCATTACCATATCTATCATAAGCATCATCTGGATAATAACTACGTCTACTAACATTACCCTCTAAGTAATAATCCGTCATATCATCATCTTGATATATAGGTGTACCTTTACTAACTTCTGTCAACCCGTAACTTAAAAGATTATTATAAACTGTACTCCAACTAGTACCAGATGATGTAATTTCATATGTAGTAGCGTTAATCCATGAAGCTTTAAAATTTATTGAAATAACCTCACTAACATCTGTAACCGGTATTTTAACATACCTAACATAAGTATCAGTATCTAAATATATATAAGCATTAGGATAATCAGTAACCCAACCATTAAAAGCTAAATCATTAGGTCTATTACCATATGGATTATCAATAAGTTCAAAAGTAACATACCCATCAACTACTGGATAATATTTATAGTAAATAAATTTACTTTGTTTTAAATCATCATCTAATCCAACATAACCAGTATAACTCTCATTCTGTACTGAAACACCATCATATTTAGCATATACCTTTACTAAATTATTCTCTCCATAAAGATTAAGACTTTCACCAGTAGGAAGAGTACCTGTACTAGAAAAATCAGTATAATTAAGACCAATATAATTATTATAATCCGAAACCAAGTCATTAACATAAACCGTATCATTTTCAATACCAGTATCATGTAAAACGATAGACTCATTAATAGAAAATGAAAAAGTAGTAATAGCTTTACTTAAACTAATATTATTACTTATCTTACTAATACTTAAAACTCCATTATAAAATTCCCAATTATAAAATAAATCTATATTATTATTAAGTAAACTAACTAAATCATCATAACTAATCATATTTTTACTAGAACTCTCTATAAAATTAGGATCACTATAAGTATATTGATTAGTATTTTTACCAGTTGAATTAACATAATTAGAAGAACTATCTACAAATAATGAATTAGTAGAAATATTAGTAACTATATAATCAGTATCACAATCTATATTATAAACAGCTTTACCTACATTTAATATATTAGTAGTACTAAATTCCATATTAATAAATATATTATAAAATTTACTATCCTTAGATACACTTCCTACTACTCCAGCAATTATATTATTACTATTATTATCAGTAATATTATTTAAATCTAATTTACTATTACTAATAGAAATATTACTTACTTCACTACTACCAGTAACTTCTCCTACAATACTACCTACTTTATATATATAACTACTACTAATAGGATTAACTATAACATTTGAAAAATTAATATTTTTAATAGTTGCATCCTCTATCTTCGAAAATATTCCATAATATATATTATTATCACTAACTACACCATCTATAATTTTAAGATTCTTAATAGTATAACCAGCACCAGAAAAATGTCCTTTAAAATAGTTATTACTATTACCAATTGGAATAAAGTTATGATTATCTAAATTAATATTACTACCAAGTTCATAATATTTATCAGAATATATATTAGAATGTTGTCCTTCTATTATTTCTTTAAAGTATGCTAACTCTTCGCCAGAGTTGATTATATAAGGATTATCTTTAGTACCATTACCAGCAGAAAAAGATGAAGCGACAGTTACTCCATCCCATTTTTCTTCTACATCATTACTAAAACTATTTTTAGCAGCAAGTAAACTAACTATACCAAAACAAGCTATTAAAACAATTAAAGTACATGAAATATTAAATATTAACTTGTTCTTAAATATTCTACTTCCTGCCAAGTAAATCCCTCCATATTAATTATTTACATAACTTTTTATTTTTATTTATTTCTCAATCCTTTCAAGTTCAAATACATTTTTATTATCAAATTTAATAGATATCTTCTGCATAAAAGTAATTAGTAATTTCAACTGTTTCCTACCATATGTATCATTCTTCTTTACTTCTTTAAAATAACCATGTTTATCTATTTGTATTTTATATTTCATAATTTTATAAATACCATCAAAGAATTCTTCATCATTATATAATACCGCAAAAGCTAATATTCGTAAGAATACATAAATAGGCATTTCATAAATCTTATTACGAAGATTTTCATATAAACCAGCTCTATCCAAATCATAATCATATATTTCTTTAAATGTTGGATGATTAATAACTTCTTCGAGCTCTACTAAGTCTCCTGTATAAACAATAAGAGCTAATTTATATACATATTGATATTTAACTAACCATTTTTTATTAATTCTAGTCGTTGTTAAACTATCATTTTTAATTCTAAGTAAATTAGAAACTTGTTCTAATAATTCTCTTTCTCTTTCTCTAGCTGTATTTCTTTCTTTAGTAACAATACTATTATTATCAATATCTATAACATCTTCTACTTCTAATACTTCAATTTCTTCATCACTTTCAATTTCCTTTTCCTGAGCTTTAGCAATACTAGCAATTTCATTTAAAGGTATTGTAACAGTAAGACCCGTTTTCTCTTCTTTTTTATGTTCTTTAGTAACAAATATTTCATCTGGAACAGTACCAGGTACAATCTTTTTCTTATCTTTAATAATATATTTTTGAATAATACTATCAAAGTTTATTAAAGCTAAAAATATAAATACAATTAAAAATGTTGCGACTAATTTTAATATAAAACTAGGTGAAATAGAACCCTTTACAACACCTATAAGTTGATCATTTGTAATTGGATTATCTTCGGCATTATTAACATCACCTTGAGCAATTAATTTATTCCCAGTTTTTCTAATAAGACGATGCGTAATTATCTCATCATCATCATTAACATAAGTAATAATATCATTTATATTTGCCTCCTTTGAAAGTTTTACTAAAATAATATCATCAACTTCCAAAGTACCTGACATACTCCCAGTTTTAACAACAAAATAAGTATAACCAAAGACATTTACATAGTCTTTTTTCATAATATCGGTTACTACAAAAGTATATATACATAAACTTACTAATAAAATTAAAAAAGCATAAGCAATAGACTTAAATATATTTTTCAAGTAAGTCATTAAACCACCACACTATCTATTCTTTCAACAATAATTATAACATAGTAAAAGATAAAATTCCATAGAAAAAATAAAACTGTAACAACAAGATTTTTATTAAAAAAAATGAGTAAATTAAACTCTACTCATTCTAAAAAATGTAAAAATTACAACGCAAATAAAATATCTAAATCCAAATAATTCGGTAAATTATTAACTATCATTACCAAGTATATATGGAGATGTAACAGTACCATTACCATCAGTTACTCTAACTCCTTGTGCTAATGAAACTACAGGTCTTACACCAAGAGAACTATTAAGACGATAATTACTAATAGTACCATCTGTTGTTACTATAAAGCCGTAAACACTGTTAGTAGCAAAAGATGAAGACGACATAGTCCAATAATTTTGACCAGTGTATAAGTAATAATTAGAATTAGAAGAACCCTTACCACCAGCCAACATAACTTCATCTACTGATAAAAGTCCTACTGGATACGTCAAAGATTTAGTACCAAATGTTGAAGATTTCAATGTAAAACTATCTCTTTCTAAACAAGTTATATTAGGAGAAAATAATTCCCATATTCTACCTGAAGCACCATAATATGAATAACTTATACCAGCATCAACATCCTTACCAGCTAAAGACCCAGATGAAAAACTTCTATCATTACAAAAAGGTGTATCTTCAAGCATATCCGTATAATTAGTCATATTAGCAAGATACCAAGAATCAACAGATTCTTTTATAGTAGAAGATGTCGTATTAGTAAACATTTCTTCCAACAAATCATCTATATTATTTCCATTTGTTAAAGCAAAAGAATATATCGTAGAACTACTATTAAAATAATGTATATAATAAACAGTAGAACATTGAGAAGAAGTACTAAGACATGTATAATGATACTTTTTAGCAATAGATGATTTATCAGTAGACCAACCATTAGCAGACGTATAAGTATCAACCAAAGTATAATTTTCCCCATCCCAAGTAATATCATTTCCATATATATATCCAGATGCAGAAGTAGTAGACTTCTCACTAGTTGTATATCTAGTACCATACATATACCCAGCGTCAGCAGGAGAAGAATAACTAGAATTAAATTTAGAAGTTCCTATTTGAGATGAAGTTCCTGTATTATTGCATTTATTTGTACTACTATATGTCCCATTATAAATCAGTTTTATTCCACCAGTACCAGTAGTTCTAACAATTTTCCAACAAAATCCTGCAAAAACAATGTTATTATTAGTTATATTTCCACGATAATAATATACTGGAAAATTATCATTTTCAGTACCAGACTTTATATAAATACCAGAATTATCATCCGTAGGTATTTCATTAAAATCAACAGAAGTATCAACACCAAGAGAATTACTAGCAATTAATTGACGTAAAGATTGAGACTGTGTAACAGTACCAGAATAAGATTTAATAAGACTTAACTTTTTCCAAGTTGCTTTAATTATAACATTCTCCTCTGGCATAATAAAATTATCATCATTTAACTTTTCCACACCAGACGTTTCTATTTCATATCCTTGAAATTGATACCCTTCACAAACCGGTATAACATCTTCTACCGCTACAGTATCAAAAACAGAATAATTCTTAGAACTTGGTAAAGAAGTAACCGTACAATTATCTGGAGCATTAGCCTCATAGATAACAGTATAATTATTTTTTAAAACAGATGTATCAGTCGTAGATTCCAAAGTATTTACTAAACCAATTTTATAAGCGACATCAGTTTGAGTACTTATTTTAAATATATCTCCTGATAAATTTTCATTCAACGTTATATCAAAGGCTAATGTTTCTTCTGTACCAGACTTTAAATTATCTAAGTTCCAAGTGACTTTATTATTTTCTATATTAATACTTCCAAAAGTAACCGTTATATTATCAACACTATCTAAATTAAAATAATTAGTATCAATATAATCAGATAAAACAAAACTATCATAATAATCTGCTGTCATAGAAGCTTCTTGTAAATATTTAGCTAAACTATTCTTATAAGCAACATAACTATTATCAGTAATATCTTGTATTTCATCAAATAAAACTTCTTCAGCTTCATACTGAATACCATTAATTACTAAATAATCATACTTATTTTTCAAATATTTATATTGTGTTACTTCATTAGGAGTATTAATAGTTGGTAATCCATCAGCTAAGAATAATACTACACAATCCCTATTAGACTCTTTACTATAAGTACTTAATATTTCATCTACTTTAACTAAAGCCTGATAATAAGAAGTTTCCCCAGATGTAACTAAGTTATTTATACTGTCTTGTAACAATGATACATCATCTGTAAAACCAGACACAATAGTAGCAGAATCATTATAAGTAATAAGAGCTACTTTATCACCATTATTAATAGTACTAGCAATCAAATTATTAACATCATTTTGTAATTGTGTTAACTTACTATCTTTCATAGTACCTGATATATCCAACACTAAAATTACATCCGTATATTCTGAAATATTTTTCTTTAATGTTTTTAATTTTATATTTACTCTTGCTACATCCTTACTAGTCCAAGATGCCGACTCAGTTATTTGCCAAGAACCTTCTTCATTACTTAAATATGATAAAGTTGTAGATGAAAAAGTAATAGTTTTTATAGGAGTCAAAGCAGCAAAAGTATTAGTCATAAAAATTATAAAAAGACAAAATAAAACAATTACTAATATAAATTTATTATTAATGAAAAATTTGGCAATATTATCATGAATGTTTTTTCTATAAATCATACCTATCACCAAACCTTTACCTTTCATTTTTATTTTTTATAATTATAACAAATTATCCTTATAACTTCAAGAAAAAAACCGTAGAGCACTCCACGGTTACAGTTGTTTTATAAATCATCATCCATTATTTTATTTTTAAAGTCAACAACATTTTCTATAGAATCATTATTATTCACTGTTTTTTCTTGTTCTTCTTCTAAATTTTCAAATTCAAAATCATCGAATTTATCATCATCATCATCATCTTCACTGTCATCGTCACCATTCTTTTTACCCATATAAGACTTACCAGCAATTACTCCAGCTGTAGTAACACCAACAGCAGAAGCACCAGTACCAATAATAATAGAACTTTGTTTTCCATTAACTTTTTTACCATTAATATTAACATCTTCTAAATCTGGCTCAACAAAATCAGAAACACTATTAGTCAATTCCTCTTCTAAACTAGAAATTGGCTCTTCAGCTTCAATTATATCATCTTCATCAGACTTCTCATCTTTTAATTCATCAACATCTTTACCAAGTTTAGCAATTGAAGATTTAATAACTTTTGAAACACCTGATCCTATAGCTCCAGCACCAGATAAAACAGAAGTTGCTCCAGCAGTAACTAAAGTAGCATTACTA
>CAVIRY010000073.1:0-3193 GCA_963645255.1 bacterium | reverse complement strand
TAATAATTCTTTCAAAATCACATCTATCAAATAAAACACCATTATTATTTCTAACAAATTCTTCTATAAATACTAAGTCACTAGAAACATAATCTTTTTTTCTAAATATTTTATAAGCTTCTCTTACTGTATCTGATAATGTTTCTTCATCTTCTCTAGCTAAGTAGCTTTTTCTCATATTAATTATAATATTAGCAAATTGATCAGCAGATAATCTTCTCCCTGATTTTTCATATTCACAAATAAAGCTTTTAATATCATCAATTGTTAATGAAACATTTTTAAATGCATCAAAGAATGAATCATTAGGATCATACTCTTTATATGCAAATACTGTTAATAGGTTTTTCTTCATTTGTACTTCATTACCAGTTTGTAATAATTTTTCTATTTCGGCTAACTGTATAATTGGGTTTTTAGTATATGGTACTTTACCTAATGTAAATCTAACTAAACTTAAGTTATCATAATTTTCACTAATATCACATTTTTTACCTTTACTTCTAGCTTCTTCTACACGTGAAATATCTTCTTTAGTAGCCCAGAAATTTAAATAATTATGAAGTGTTCCAACAACACTATTTAATGTTTCTATATATTCTCTATTATATTCAAAGTTATTAACTGCGTTTTCATAATCAATAAAATTAAGCATTTCAATAACTGTATTAATACCAACATAAAAATCACTAGAATTCATCATTAAATCCATTTTATCTACAATATCAAATGTAAATGGAGCTTTACCATAGTCCATAAATCCTTGATAAGCAGCTAACTTATTTGGTATTAAATGCATAGTCATATATAATTTACAAAAATCATCATAATCATATGTCTTTCCATCAAATAAATACTTAAATATAGGTATAAACATTATTTTACTACCATCACTTGCTGTTACATAAGAATAATCTTTCTTAAAGAATGTAGCTGCAAGATCAATTAATCTTTTTCTTTGTAATACTTTTGGAAAATGACCAAGTAATAAATCATTAATATCATCAAAAGAATATTTATCTTTTAAAACACAAAAAAATTCATCACTTAAATCCTCTCTTTTACTAATCTCATCAACATAATATTGACTAGCTTCATTTAACTCATTTTCAAAACTTTCTAATAATAATCTTCTAAAAGATCTCATAAATAACCTCACCTGTCCCTTTTTAGTTGCGATATAGATTATAACATAAGATCAAAACAAAAGCAAGAAATATTAATAGTCAACAAAAAAGTCCAACAAAAGAGCAACCAAACCAAACAAAAAGTTGCTCTCATAATTTAATATTTATTAATTAAAGAATATTATTGTCTAACATATAAATAAGCATACTTATCGCAATGTAATTCTTTGTTATCTATAACCTTACAATTTTCAGTAATTAATCCATCGTCATTTTTTAAAACCAAATTATCTTTATTAAAACTATATGTACCAGTCTCAACTCTATCTGACATTTCTAATTTGTAATGTCCTTTCCCATCCAAAGTTAAGTAAAATGGAGTATCCGCATTTGAATATATAGGTTGTCCATTTTCATATTTAATTATATAAACATACTGAGTCTTATCAGCAAGCCAAACACCTTTTACTACAGATAATCGATTATTATCTTTTGTTAAAATATATAAAGTGACAATTAATAATGTAATAACAAAAATTAATATAATATTTTTCTTCATCTTTTCTCCTCAAAATAATATCCTTAATCCGATATAATTAACTCTTCTTTCCTAGAAAATATCATACTAATTATCTACTGTCAAGTTAACCTATTTTTTAATCAGTGTCTTTACACAAGTTGTTCTCGTATTAAATACAACTCTCATATCATACTCTTCAGCTATTCTAAAAACATCATCACCTAAGAAATCATTATCAGAATCTTTATCAAATAAACTCCAAACCTTATGACAAATATCATCATCTTTTAAACCAAGTCTATTAAATACTTCTCCTACTGAAGTAGAATCAGTTTTAGAAAGATCTACATTAAAAGTATTTAAAAAATATAAATAAATAGAACTCATCTTATCAAGATTCTTTGTAAATAATCCATCACTTAAATATTTAGAATCATTAGAGTCTGTTCTTAAACCAAGATTTTTAGAAACACGTCCCGCTCTAAAAGTACCATGTTGTAACTCTTCAAAATTAACAAAGTACGGTTTAAAATCTTGTTCCAAATAAATACCTGTTCCATCACATAAGCAAGGAAAAACAACATCACTACACTCTTCTACAACACTTTCTAAATTATGATGAATAATTGCATAACGATATAAATTTACCTTATCACTATCACTCTCATTACTAAAAACATCCGTAAAACTTCTACCAGAAACATCACGTCTTATATAGCCAGATAAATAATTACCAGAAAAACACATTTTATCAGGTATAACTATACTTGAATGATGAATAGTATCAGCCTGTAACATTTTTTCTTCCATATCAACAATTTTTTTCGCATAAAAATCCCAATAAACATAATGAAATAGTTTCAAAATACTTCCATCACTAAGTCTATATAAATTACCATCAAATCCACTAGAAAGTAGTATACTTCCAGACAAACTCTCCATAGTAAGCTTCATTTTCTCCATAACATCACCAAACAAACTACATATTATTCATAATAAAACTAGCTCCTATTTTGGATCTAGTTCTAAAACTTCTATTTCTTCAACAACAGCCATTTGTTGTTCCATAATAATTTTTAATTTCCTTTTAAATATTTTCATATTTTTTTCTAAAAGTTCCGCTCTATTTTCAATTCTTTCAGCCTTTAGTAATGACTCATTAACAATTCTACTAGCATTACTTTTAGCGTCATTAATGACCATTTTAGCTTCATCTCTAGCCATTCTCTTTATATTATCACTAGTCTCTTCAGCTTTTAAGATAGAATTCTTTAACGTATTTTCTAATCTTTTATAATGTTCTAATTCAGCCTTCAAACTTTCAATTTCTCTTCTTTGTTCTTTACACTTTGTAACGATACCTTCAGTCTGAGTTATCACATCATTAATAAACTGATTTACTTCATTTCGACTATAACCATTTGTCTCATAACTAAATCTTTCCAAAATGATCACCCTTTAACTTCTAGAAAAAATCATCCTCGTCGTTCTCTTCTTTATTTTCTTTTTTATTCTTTGAACCAGTTCCTTTACTAGCTCCTTCATC
>CAVIRY010000072.1:1524-3101 GCA_963645255.1 bacterium | reverse complement strand
AATGAAAACTACAATAATAAATTAAGTGAATTATATGAAATAGTAAGACTAACTTACATAAAAAAATAGATTACTTATTTTTAGTAATCTATTTTCATTGCTTTTTTAACTTTAGTAATTTGTTTTTTAGCCCTTTCTCTAGCAATCTCTGTTCCTTTATTAAGAATTTCATTTACTTTATCAGGATGCTCATCATAATATTTTCTTTTTTCCTTTATTGGCTTCAAGAATTCATTCATCGCAGCAATTAATTCCTTTTTACACTGAACACATCCACGTTCTCCTTTTTCGCATTCCCTACAAACTTTTTTGACATTTTCAGGATTATTAACTAATTTATGATAATAGTAAACCATACAAACATCAGGATTTGCTTTATCATCTTTTTTAATTTTTGTAGTATCAGTAAGTGCCCCCATAACTTTTTCTTTAATTACTTCTTCACTGTCAATTAAATAAATTGCATTACATAAACTTTTCCCCATTTTTTCATTGCCATCTAATCCTTTTATTCTAGGATTATTACTTAAAACTTGTTCAGGTTCTCTTAAAGTTTCGCCATAGATAGAATTGAATTTTCTCACAATTTCACGACATTGTTCAATTAAGGGAATTTGATCATCACCAACTGGAACACATTCTCCATCAAACGCTGTAATATCAGCTGCTTGCGAAACAGGGTAACCTAAAAATCCATAAGTTATTGATTCTCCATTATTACCAAACAAACTTTTCTTTTGAGCAATTTCAGTTTTAACAGTAGGGTTTCTTTCAAGTCTCGCAACTGTAACCAAGTTTGAATAAAAAATTGTTAATTCTGCTATTTCAGGTATTTTTGATTGAATAAAAAAGTTAACCTTATTTGGGTCTAGTCCAAGAGCTAATAAATCTTTTGTTATCTCAAATACATTAGTTCTAACCTTATCTGGATTATTAAAGTTATCAGTTAATGCTTGAACATCAGCAATTTCTAAATAAAAATCATAGTCATTTTGCATTTTTACCCAGTTTTGACAAGCACCAAAATAGTGTCCTAAATGTAAGTTTCCTGTAGGTCTAAGACCTGTTAAAATTGTTTTCATAAAAATCTCCTCACTCTCTAATTATTTTAATTTTAAATATCAAAGCACCATCGTCTTTTTAATATAAACATAGAATATCACCTCTAAAAATAAAAGACCCAAATCCTAATACTAGGACAAGAGTCTTGTGCCACCTAACATAGTTCATATACTAACATATACGTTCAATTTATAACGGGAAGAATATCCCGGCCTTTTATACTATAATTTCCAAAAGACACTCATTAGTCCATTCAATACTAATCTATTACAGTCTTCCAGCAACCGACTGCTCTCTATAAACTTCAATAATATCTACTAATCTAAATCACAGTTTTCTTAACTAAGACAATTCTAGCATATCAATTTTAAAAAGTCAAACAGCACTAACTGAAATTGCCAACAAAGTGCAAACAAAAAGGTTGTCTAAAAAACAATTATAAGTTATAATATTAGAAGTTGGAGGGATAATATGGCAAAAGAAACAAAAACAAAAGAAATTAAGAAGGAAGAAAC
>CAVIRY010000072.1:0-1514 GCA_963645255.1 bacterium | reverse complement strand
GTTCATGAAGTTCCTGTAAAAATCGAAGGTGAACAATGGACAAAAGCTTTAGATAAATCATTTGCTAAAAAGCAAAAAACAGCTAAGGTTGATGGTTTCCGTACAGGAAAAGTACCAAGAGAAATTTACGAAAAACATTATGGAAAAGAATCTTTATTCTTAGAAGCAGCTGATTTATTATTACAAGAAGCATACTTAAAAGCAATTGAAGATTCAAAATTAATTCCAGTAGTACAACCTTCAGTTGATTTAAAAGAAATTGATGAAAAAGGTGTTGAATTTGTTTTCACTATTGTTACTAAACCAGAAGTTAATGTTAAGAAATATAAAGGATTAAATATTAAGCCTGAAAAAGTAGAAGTAACTGATGAAGAAATAAATCATGAACTTGGACATTTATTAGAAAGATATACTGAATTAGTTAATAAAGAAGACGGTGCTGTTGAATCTGGCGATGTTGCGGTTATTGACTATGAAGGATTCAAAGACGGTGTAGCATTTGACGGTGGCAAAGGTGAAAATTATTCATTAGAAATAGGTTCAAATACATTCATACCTGGTTTTGAAGAACAAATCATCGGTATGAAATCTGGAGAAGAAAAAGATTTAGATATAACTTTCCCAGAAGACTATAGAGCAGAAGAACTTGCTGGTGCTAAAGTAGTATTCAAAGTTAAAGTAAATGAAATCAAAACTAAAGAAAAAAGAGAATTAGATGAAGAATTCTTTGAAGATTTAGGAATGGAAGGCGTTAACTCAGAAGAAACTTTAAAAGAAGAAATTAAAAAGTCTATTGAAGCACAAAAAGAAGCAGAAACTGAAAATGACTACATTGAAAAAATATTAGAAGAAGTTTCAAAAAACGTAGAAGTAGATATTCCAGAACCTATGGTAGATGAAGAAGTTAACCGTCTATTAAAGAGATTTGAAGAACAAATGAAAATGCAAGGAATTTCTCTAGACTTATATTATCAATTTACTAACAGTAATGAAGAAGCTTTAAAGAGTCAAATGGAAAAAGAAGCATACTCAAATGTTTTATATCGCTTAATGCTTGAAGAAATTATGAATCTAGAAAAAATTGAAGTAAGTACTGAAGAAGCTTTAAAAGAAGCAGAAGAATTAGCTAAAAAATATCAAATGGAAAAAGATGAATTCTTAGCTCAATTTGGTGGTATCGAAATGGTTCAGTATGATTTAGAAATGCGTAAAGCTATTGAATTATTAAAAGAATTAAATAAGTAATAAGAAAAAAAGTGAGTAAAATCACTTTTTTTAATAAAATTCTTTAAAAAAAAATAAAATTCATATATAATAAAAAACAGTACAAAAATTTGGAGGTGTATATCCCATGACGATAACAAACAATGATAAGTTGCGTGTATTAATAATAAATGACATGGTTATTTTTCCAAATAATGAAGTAAGAATAGAATATGATAAAAATCTTGATAAACAAATGAATGAAACATTTGAGTGTGATGATGAATTAATACTAATTGTTAATCCTATAG
>CAVIRY010000071.1:0-4527 GCA_963645255.1 bacterium | reverse complement strand
CTATAGTATCAGCAGACAATTTTCTAGCTTTGTTTTTAATATTACCATTCTCCGACAAAAATACATTTTTACGATTAGACATATTCTTATCAAGAGAAACAGTAAAACGTCCTCCAGCATAAATGATATATAAAAACAAATAAATAATTGAAATCAAAATCAATAATAGTAAAAAAGCAATTTTAACTACTTTTATAAATAGTTTACGTTTATATATCTTCTGAGCTTCTACTTCAACACTATTATTTTTCATATTTTTCACCAATCATTTCTGTTTAAGTATCACCCTCCGCCTTTCCTACTATGTCTATTTAATTATAATAAACTTTTTCATCTTTCGCAACACCTAAAAATACTTTTTTTGAAATTTCAATATAAACACTCATATCACAAACAAAACTTTACGTCAAAAAAAAGATACATACTATTAATATGTACCTATTCATTACCTTTTAAACTACTAACCATGTCAATGTTTTTAACTCGTCTAGCTAAATATCTAGAAACTAAATATGAAACTACAAAAGTCATTGCACTAGCAAGAATATAAGTACTAATATTTACATGTACTGAAAAATCAAATGCATCATCCAAACATTCTGTAAATAACCAAGATATTAAGAAATATCCAGAAGGTAAACCTATCATTATTGATACAATTGTAATCCAAATATTTTGTTCTATAAAAATATGTTTTATTTTTCTATCAGTAAATCCTAATACTTTTAAAGTAGCAAACTGATATTGTTTTTCACTATATGATAAAATACCCATGTTATAAATAATAATTACACCTAATAAAACAGCAAAGAAAATAATTAGTATAATCATTTCACGCATCATAGAAAGCATTGATGTAACACCTTTTTTTAACGTATCTATATCTTGAATAGACTCAACATTTTTAATATCTTTAACATTTTCTAAATCATAATTAGTATATAATGAATCAGCTTTATACTTTAAACCTAAACTTTCCATATATTTTCTAGTCATTGTAACATTTTGACTTTCTGGATCCTTATTAAAACCAATAATCTTAGATTTATAATATATCTTACTACCATATACATGCCAAGTAAGTATATCACCTACTTTATATCCTTCACTATCAGCCATTTTATAAGTAATATAAACACCTTCATCACTATCTAATTCAATAAATTTATCTTTATTATTTAAAAACTTAACAAACCAATTACTATCATCAACAAAGATAGTATGTGTAACTCTCTTTCCTGAATTATCTTTTACTTCTATTCCCAATGTCTGACTAGTACTATTACCATATTTATCTTCTAATACTTTAACCTCAGCATCAGAAATATTTTCTCCTAGACTTAACTTATAATCAAAATTATATAAATCATCAAACTGTAATTTAATAAAATAATTCATACTATTAAGCATACCAAATGCACAAACTATCAAAGTACAACATCCTACAATACCAAATACACCAGTTATAGTTCTAAATTTATTCCTAATAATATCTCTTAAATTCCATTTAGTTGAAAAACCAAGACGTTTAAAAATACCTTTTGTAGTTATATTTAAACTACCAGTTTTAACACTAGGTATTTCATTTCTTAAAACTTCAGCAGGATTTTTATCAAGTTCTCTTTTACAAGTAAAGTAAGCAATAACTGAAATAGTTAAAACTACAAGGAAAGCCATTAAATAACTTTCAGGAACAATAACTGCTACTCCATTAGGAACTTCAAAAAATGACAATTCTAAGTTTAAAAAGACATTACCAATAAAATATCTTCCAAGTACTATTCCAAATAAAGCGCCTAAAAAAGAAACCCAGAAAGCGAATCCTATATAATGGAAAGCTACTTTTCTATTACTAAAACCTAAAGCCTTTAAAGTTCCAATTTGTAATTTTTGTTTTTTAATTACCCTAGTCATTGTTGTTATAACAGAAAGTAAAGCAATAAATAAAAATAGTCCCGAAAATATACCAACATATGCACTACCTTCATCTATTTCACCTTGATACATAAGATATGAAGTAGTATCTTCTATTTTAATTATTGCTAAAGCACTAGAAATGTTATCCTCAATATTATTTTTTACACTTTCTACATTACTTTTTTTATCAACATCAACCATGATGTAATTATATGGAATATAATCCAAATAATTAAATCCATCTAAAGAAATTTCTCCCATCTTCTTTGAATATAAATTTTTAACATAATCTTCTGGTATCTCTTTATATGAAAGGTAAACAATACCAAACTTTTCTCTATCCGGAACTATATCAGACTCATTTTTAACATCATATACATGATCTGGTACATTAATTATTCCAAGTATTTTCTCTTCTAATATAAATGAATCATATTTAATTTTAATAGTATCCCCTATTTTAAGATTATTATTATCTGCATAAAACTTATCTACCCAAACACCTTTTTTATCAGGATTAAACTTTTCTCCCTCAAAGATATAAAACTTAGATATATCATTAGATTCAATAAAACTAACTAAATAAGACTTATCCTTATCATCTGCATTAACTGCATTAATAACTAATTTTACCTCTGCGTTATTAACATAATCTAAAGATTTAACTTTTTCTAAATCATCTTTACTAAAACTAACACCTAATACATTTAAATCTTGTAAATTATTTTTCTTATAAAAGTTATCACTAGCATTAATCATACCAGCCATATATGCTTCAATTCCAACATATACCATAACACCAATAAGAACCATTAAAAATATAGTTAAAAATTGCGATTTATTTTGTAAAACATCGCGCCATAATTTTCTTCTTAACATACTACCATACAACCTCATCTATATCTTTAGGTTTTTTATTTACTTCATTACTTTCAACTTTTCCATTTTTTAAACGTATAACTCTATCAGCAACTTCAGCAATTAATGAATTATGAGTAACAACAATAACTGTATTTTCTCCATTACTAGCATCACATTGTTCTTTTAAAAGTTTTAATACTTCTACTCCTGTCTTAGAATCCAAAGCACCAGTTGGCTCATCACATAGTAATAATAATGGATCTTTAGTTATCGCTCTAGCAATAGAAACTCTTTGTTGTTCTCCCCCAGATAATTGATTAGGAAATTTATTGTAGTGACTAGAAAGCCCTACTTGTTTTAAAATATCTTTAGCTTTCTTAGGTTTTTTAACTATATCATTAACAATTTGCACATTTTCTAAAACTGTAAGTGTCGGTAATATATTATAAAATTGAAATATAAATCCAACATCTTCAGCCCTATAATTAGTAAGTTCACTATCAGTATAATTAGAAATAATTTTATCTCCTACTTTAATAGTACCAGATGTAACTTTATCCATTCCTCCAAGTAAATTTAAAAGTGTACTTTTCCCTGCTCCAGATGGTCCAAGTATAACAACAAACTCACCCTTATTAATATTAAAACTAACACCATTTAAAGCATTAAACTTAGTATCACCAATGACATAAGTCTTTTTAACATTTTTAAAACTAATTAACTCTTTCATAACATACCCTTTCTAAATATGATACTTTTCTCACATTTCAATACAATTATATCAAAAAGCATTTATAAATCAATAAAAACATGATACTTTTCTCACATTTTATTGAAAAAAATATTAAAGCCATGTATAATTTGTAATAAAGGACGTGATAAAATGTCAGAAACAAGAATTCCTAAACAAAAAAGATCTATAGAAAAAAGAAATAAAATAATATCTACTGGCTTTAAACTTATGTGTGAAAAAGGATATTATAACATTAATACAAATGATATAGCTAAAGCAGCCGAAGTATCAACTGGTATCATTTATCAATATTTTAATGATAAGAAAGAAATATTTATTGAAGGTATAAAAATGTATTCAGATAATATCATGTTTCCAATATTAGATGTATTAAAAAATAATGATGTAAAAATTGATAACTTAGAAAAACTTTTAAATCAAATGTTAGACATTTTTATAAAAAAACATACTTTATCTAAAAAAGCCCATGAAGAAATGGTTGCTATGTCACACTTAGATCAAGATATTGCTGAAATATTTCATAAAAAAGAAATTGATACCACTAAAGCAATAATTGAAACTTTAAATGAAAATCATATCACAACAGAAAATTTATTTGAAAAAGTACACATCATCATTGGTATAGTTGAAAACTATTGTCATGAAATTGTATATCATCATCACCAAACAATGAACTATGACATTATGAAAAAAGAAGTCATTAAAATCATTACCAATATTTTAACAAACTAAAAAGGATATCTATATCTAAATAGAATATCCTTTTATTTTTACATCGTTAACTGATTACATATCAAGAATAACTGTTACCCTTTCAACATCGCTCCAACAAATAATCAAATTGTCAAAGAAAAAAGACTATTTCTAGTCTTTCAAAATATAAATTATTTTAATTAACTGCAAAAGATAATTCTGTTTTTATTGTTTGCCCAGCATTACTTGTTGCAGTTACTAAAACATCAGTACCATATCTTTCAAAGTCTTTTCCTTTAGCA
>CAVIRY010000070.1:0-2767 GCA_963645255.1 bacterium | reverse complement strand
AAAATTTTTTTAACAAAATAATCACCTCTTTTTTTATTTTATGTTTTATTATATAATATTATTAACTTATTTAGGAGGAAAACATGGAAACAGAATTAGAACTAGATGATAAAAATATAATGGTTATGAAATTGCTTCATTACTTTATAACAGAAAAAAACTACAATCCCATAATTCTTCAAGGTGTAGAAAATGAAATCTGGCTAGAAAATTTAAATGAAGATTATAAAGTAGTTCGTATAGTATCTGGTTATATTCATAATGATGCACAATTTGATTTTGATAAATTTAAAACGAAAAGAATAATAAAAAAGATACGTAAAAAAACACTTTCATTTAGTATGAATGTTTTCAGTATATTTCTAAACCTAGGAGAAAATGTTACTGAAAACTTAAATGAAAATCCAAATGCCATATGTGTAAAAATAGAAGATGAAGCAGACTTTAATAAAAACGATGTATTAAACAAAGCTTTTCCAGATTTGAATAAAAAATTAAAATTTACTGAAAAAGGAATGGAACTATTTATGAAAATAACAAATGATATAAATAAACATAATCAAGAAGACGCAAAACGAGTAGAAAATGTTTTTAAAATTAAAAAGCCTGTAATAACATCTACATTAGTTATTATAAATGTTTTACTATATATAATACCTATAATTTTAGGAAAATACGATGAATTAATAAGTAAATATTGTATTTATGGACCAAGTATAAGAGCCGGTGAATATTATCGACTACTAACAGGCACATTTCTTCATGCTAGTATATTTCATTTACTATTCAACTGTTATGCATTATCAATTATTGGTAGTCAATTAGAAAGTTTTTTAGGAAAAACAAAATATTTAATAATTTATTTATTCTCAGCTATCATTGGCTCACTTTTCTCAATAACGTTTGCCGGTAATTACTATTCAGTTGGAGCATCAGGTGCTATTTTTGGTCTTATGGGATCTCTTGTTTACTTTGGATATCACTACAGAGTTTACTTAGGAAATGTAGTAAAAAGTCAAATTCTTCCTTTAATACTAATAAATCTAGGAATTGGCTTTTTAACACCAGGTATTGATAATTCTGCACACATCGGTGGTTTAATTGGTGGTGCCTTAATAACTATTGCCCTAGGCGTAAAAAATAAAACTACAACATTCGAAAAGATAAATGGTTTAATAGTAACACTATTGTTCCTAGCATTTGTAATCTACATGGCCTTTATTTATTCTGTATAGAAAATATTGTCATAGAAAAAAATATCTGGTAAAATAAAATTATAAATAAGATGAGGTGATTAGATGTCACAAGATAAAACAAGTTTGTTTGAAGTTAAAACTATTGATACTGAATTAACGCGGGATATTTTGCACGAAGTTTATGAAGCTTTAAAAGAAAGAGGTTACAATCCTACTAATCAAATTGTTGGATACTTAATTTCTGGTGATCCGGGATATATTTCCAGTTATAAAGATGCTAGAAACAAAATTCAAGAAATTGATAGAGCAAAGATTGTGGAAATTCTATTAACAGAGTTTCAAAAACAAAAATAATGAAATACTTAGGCCTTGATTTAGGAAGTCGTACTTTAGGAACAGCCATTAGTGACAACACTGGGTTAATTGCGACTAGTTATAAAACAATTCGACACAATGAAGAATACGAAAAATTACTATCCGAAGTAAAAAAAATTGTTGAAGAACAGAAAATAGACGCTATTGTCCTAGGATTTCCTAAAAATATGAATAATACTATAGGACCAAAAGGTGAACTTAGTTTATCATTTAAAGAACAACTTGAAAAGCTTATTGATATACCAGTTTATTTACAAGATGAAAGACTAACAACAAAGAGTGCAACTGATGCACTTATTATGGGAAATGTATCCCGTAAAAAAAGAAAAAAAGTAGTTGATAGCATAGCCGCTACCATCATACTTCAGACTTATCTGGATAAGAAAGGAAGATAAAATGAAAGATAATAAATTTACAATGATTGATGAATCAGGTCAAGAAAAAGAATATGATGTTCTTTTTACATTTGAAAGTGAAGAAACAAATAAAAACTATATTGTATATACTGATAATACTAAAGATGAAACTGGAAACGTAGAAGTATATGCTTCAATTTACGATCCAGAAAATCCAAATAGTAGATTAGAACCAATTGAAACTGAAAAAGAATGGAAAGTAATCGAAACCATTTTAGAAACATTACAAGAAGAAGTAAGAAAAAAAGTTCAAGGTGAAAATAACGAGCAATAGCTCTTATTTTTATTGAAAAAGGAGAATTATGGCAGTAAGAAAAAAACCAAAACCATTACTATTTGTTTTAATAGCAATTGTTGTAGTAATAATTACAGCAATAGGTACAATATCCTACATAAAGTTACCAGTTGACTCAAAAGATAACAATATAATACAAGTAGAAATACCAGCCGGATCAGGGACATCAAAAATAGCGAAAATATTAAAAGATAAAAACCTAATTAAAAGTGAAACTTATTTCAAAGTTTATGTAAAAATACATAATATTAAAAATCTTAAAGCTAGTACATATGATTTAAAAAAGAGTATGTCACTACCAAGTATTATAAATATATTAGTAGAAGGAAATAACTATAATCCAAACGCCATTAAATTAACATTTAAAGAAGGAAAAAGGGTAACCGATTACATTGCGTTAATTGCAGAAAATACTAATAATACAAAAGAAGAAGTAGAAAAAGTATTGGCAGATCAAGTATACTTAAAAGAATTAATAAATAATG
>CAVIRY010000069.1:0-4628 GCA_963645255.1 bacterium | reverse complement strand
GTCCTTATCTATTTTTAAATCTGAAAATATAATCAAAAAGAACAAAGCTAAAAATAATGATACATGATAATAATCAATTAAAGGAAAACTACAACTCATAAATAATAGTAAATAATAATTAGTTATATCTTTTGGTTTCTTAATAGTTCTATAAATTATCACTATAAAAGCTAGTATTAAACAAATCAAATAAAATGTATCATAATGAAAATTACTATGTCCAAAATCAAATAAACCTAAAAAACATAAGTCAATACAATTACTCAAACTATTAGTTAAAATTAAGTATATCAAACAACAAATGACAGGTATAAAAAAAGTGCCAATTCTCTTCAATACTTTTTTATAATCAGAAAATAAATAATATAGTGAAGCAAGACACAATAATCCACCTACTGTCTGCTTTGTAATAAAAAGAAGACCTAATAAAAAGCCAAGCACATAATCGGAACTTTTTTCTTTCTCCAAATAAATAATAATTGTTGTTAAAAGCAACAATAAAAAATTATATCCTGGAAATATAACCGATGCCATAGCAATTGGAAAAGGCATCAACAAAACAATAAAATAAAGCCAAGCCTTCTTTTCAATTAATTTAAAAACAAAATAAGAAAAAATTGTCAACAACAAAGCCTGTCCTAAATAGTAACAAAGAATAGACTTTGAAAATATTAAAAACAAAGAATATAAAAAAGGAGCAAAAGGAAGTATTACTAAATTAAAATCAACATATGGTACTTCTCCTCTACTAATCGCATAACTAAAACCATAGTTAACATATAAATCTCCCCTAGAAAATGTATAAATAAAAAGAAGACAAATAAAAGAATAAACAAAAATCAAAAAATACTTAATTAATTCTTTCTTATCCAACTTTTTCATAACTTACTCCTTAATTTGAAAATGATTACCAGAATCTAAATATAAAATTCCCTTCCTACCCTCTAACTGTTCTAAAACATCATTATAATAATTAATCTGTTTAAACTTAGTTAAAGTAAGATAAACCATATTACCATCATCCATATATAAAAGAAATCTATCTTTATCATAATCATTTGGTGTATATTCAATATCAGAAATTTTACCTAAAATACCTTTATCAATAGTAGCCATTTTAGAAATAAAAGTCTTATATTTATCATCAGGTACATAGTTCATTAATCTAGGTACTCTAAACAAATCAATTTCCTCATCAACTAATACCGTACCTTCATCCTCAAAAACAACTTCACTAGAAGAATTATTAATAAATAGCGGATTATTTACATTTAAATTTATTTCCAAAACATGATAAAACTTTCTCTTTACTTCAGCTGAAATAATATAAGGACTCTTTTTCAAACTATTTTCAATTTTTTTACTACTAGTCAAATAAAAACTAGGATAATCTTTAATACCAGCTAAATCTATAACATAATCATCATTTAAATAAGAAGCATTCTTAATAACAATATTCTTAATATTAGCATTTAAAACTTGATACACACCAAAGAATAGTCCAGTCAATATTAAAAGCACTATTAAAAAAGGTACAATTTTCAGTTTCTTTTTCTTAACTATCTTTTTAGCCATCAATTACTCCCAATTTACAAATTCTTGTTCTATTTTTAAATCAATATTATACTCATCCATCACTCTATCATGAACATAATCTATTAAATTCTTAATATCAGCACTTGTAGCATTATCATAATTAATAATAAAATTAGCATGTTTTTCACTAACCATGGCACCACCTATACGATATCCTTTTAATCCTAAATCTTCAATAAGTTTACCAGCAAAGTTACCTTCTGGATTACGAAAAACTGATCCAGCAGAAGGATATTCTAAAGGTTGAGACTCAATTCTTCTAGCTCTTCTTTCTTTAATAACTTCATCAAGTAATTCCTTATCACCCTTCTTCAACTTAATAACAACATCTAAACAAATATATTCAGGATGTTTCTGTAAAAAAGAACTACGATAATGAAAATCCATTTCTCTATTTTCAAAAGTAATAATCTTACAATCTGGAGTTAGTACTCTAACACTTTGAACAACGTAACCCATATCACTTTTATAAGCCCCAGCATTCATAAAAATAGCTCCACCTACAGTACCAGGAATACCAGAAGCAAACTCTAATCCAGCAAGACCCTTTTTCGCAACAAGAAGAGAAAGTTTAGGTAAAGAATACCCAGCACCAACTCTAATCTTATTATAACTCAAAAACTCTAAATCTGTAAGTTCTGTAAGTTTAATAATTACTCCATCAAAATTTTTATCAGAAAAAAGAAGATTAGAACCATTACCAATTACTTTATATTTTATTTTAGAACTAGTAAGAAATTTTACCAAAATAATAAGCTTATTAACACTTTTAGGATAAACCAAAGCTAAAGCAGTACCACCAACTTTATAAGTCGTATACTTACTTAAACTAACATTTACCTCTACTCGTCCTATATCTAATTTTTCTATTTCATTAATTATATTCACAATGATCACCTATAATAACTTTCTAATCTCTTCATAAATTCTAGTTGCTGAATTATCAACACAAAACTTTTTACTCTCTTTATGCATTTTATCATATAATTCATCATTATTTAATATATCATCTATCATTTTAATTAATTTTTCTTTAGAAAAGTCTTCTTCCAAAAGAATTTTACAAGCATTTCCTTCTTCTAACTCTTTAGCATTCATATATTGATGATTATTCGCAACATATGGTGAAGGAACAAATATAGCTGGAAGTCCAATAGCGCTAACTTCCGCAATAGTAGATGCCCCTGCTCTAGATACAATTAAATCCGTATCTTTCATAACACCAATTAAATTATCCATAAAAGGCACAACTTTTACATTAGAACTCAACTCAATATCTTTATATTTATCATAATAATTTTTACCCGTAATAACTAATACTTGATATTTTTTATTATTAAATCCAGGAATAATCTCTCTTAATCTATTAGTAATCGTAGTAGAACCTAAAGATCCCATCACAACAACAACTAATTTTTTATTTTTTTCAAAACCAAGTTCTTCTTTATCAATTTTCTTAGTAGAAATAATTTCTTCACTTCTAGGATTACCAGTATAAACAACTTTATCTTTAGAAAAATATTTTACACTACCAGGTAAAGACACAAAAACTTTATCTACAAATCTAGATAAAAATTTATTAGAAAGACCTGGTATAGAATTTTGTTCATGAATAACGGTCTTATATTTTAACTTATGAGCCGCATATAAAACAGGAGCTGTAATATATCCCCCTACACCAATGACAATATCTGGATCAAATTCTTTTATAACACTTTTAGCCTTACTAACAGCTTTTCTGTACATTCCTAAAACTTTAAAATTACTTAATAAATTACTTCTATTTAACCCAGACATTTCAATACCAACATACTTAATACCCAGTTTAGGAACTATATCTTTTTCCATTCTATCTGTTGTTCCAATATATAAGACTTCACTACCTGATTCCATTTTTTTAATTTTATTTATAATAGAAATAGCCGGATATATATGACCACCTGTTCCTCCAGCTACTACAATAACTTTCATACAATCACCCATCAATTATTTAAAAAAGATTTTCTCAAATTTAACTTCTCATTTAATTTTATTCAAATAAATTATACAACATACTACAAAATATGTAAATAAAAGAACTCCACTCTAAATTGTATTTTACTATTATTTATGTTAAACTATTAAACAAGAAATGAGGTATAATAATGGAAAGTATCGGTATTGTTGCAGAGTATAATCCCTTTCACAATGGTCACTTATATCATATAAATAAAATTAAAGAAAAATATAAAGATCACGTAATAATATTAGTTATGACTGGAAACTATACAGAACGTGGTGATGTTTCTATAATTGATAAATGGAAACGTACCGAAATAGCTCTAAAAGCAGGTTGTGACTTAGTAATTGAACTGCCTTTTCCTTTCGCAACTCAAAGTGCTGACTACTTTAGCTATGGTGCCATAACTTTATTAGAAAAATTAAAAGTCAAAAAATTTGTCTTTGGAAGTGAATCAGATAATATTGATACCCTAAATTTAATTGCTAAAACTCAAATTAATAATCCTGACTTTGACAAATTAGTAAAAATATATTCTAAGTTTGGAGAAAATTATCCAACCGCCATTTCTAAAGCTATTAAAGATCTAACAAATGAAAGTATAAAAACACCAAACGACTTACTAGGAGTTAGCTACATAAAAACAATTTTAAAAAACAACTACAATATAATTCCAGAAACAATAAAAAGAACTAATAACTACCATGATAAAAACATAACTAGCACTATCTCAGGCGCAACAGCGATTAGAAAAGCTCTAAAAAATAAAGAAGATATCTCAAACCAAGTGCCAAACTACTCTATAAAATACTTAAGTAATCTTCACTATATGGATAATTATTTCCCATATTTAAAATATAAAATAATTACTGAAAATGACCTATCTATTTATAATATGGTAGATGAAGGAATAGACAAGTTATTAAAGAAAAATATCATAAAAGCAACTTCATATGATGAATTAATTAATAGTATAAAAAGTAAAAGATACACTTACAACAAATTATCAAGAATGTTACTACATATATTATGT
>CAVIRY010000068.1:0-2358 GCA_963645255.1 bacterium | reverse complement strand
TATTACTAGAAAAAAAAGAAATTTAGTTGCAAGTAGTAGTTTAAAAGATAATAAGTATGTTAAAATAGATATAGATAAATTTTAAGAGAGTGTTAGTACTTTCTTTTTTTTTTTGTTTGTTATATAATGATATAGAGGTTATGTTATGGATATAAATTTAAAAATACCTACACATGTTGGTATTATAATGGATGGTAATGGAAGATGGGCTCAAAGAAGAGGTCTTTCAAGAAGTCTTGGACATAAAGCTGGTGCAGATAATTTATTAACATTATGTAAATATATTTCTAAAACTGGTGTTAAATATTTATCTTTATATGCCTTTTCTACAGAGAATTTTAAAAGGTCAGAAGAAGAAGTTGGATATTTAATGAATTTATTTGTTGAATGCTTTAATTCTAAATTAAAACAACTATCTAAAGATAATGTTAAAGTTATTTTTTCAGGAAGAGGTTATCCTTTGCCAGATAAAGTATTAAAAGCTATGGATGTTGTTACTAAAGATACTGCTAATAATACGGGATTAATTTTAAATATTTGTATAAATTATGGGGGTAGAGCTGAAATAGTTGATATGACTAAGAAACTTTGTAAATTATATAGTGAAAATAAAATAAGTATTGATGATATAGATTATGACTTGGTTTCTGAAAATTTATATCAAGATTTACCGGATGTTGATTTAGTTATTAGAACTTCTGGAGAGTTTAGAGTAAGTAATTTTATGCTTTATCAGTCTAGTTATGCAGAGTTTTATTTTACTGAAGTATTATTTCCAGATTTTGATGAAAAAGAATTTGATAAAGCTATTTTAGAATTTAATAATAGAAATAGAAAGTTTGGAGGATAAATTATGAAAACAAGAGTTTTAAGTGCTATTGTAATGATATTGATTGCGTTTCCATTATTGATTATTGGTGGAGAAGCATTTTCTGTTTTTATGGCTTTACTTGCTGTGTTAGGGTTGTATGAATTAATTCATATTAGAGAATCTGTTAGAAAGTTTCCATTTTTAATTAAAGTATTTGCATATTTATTAGTTATTTTTCTAGCAATGAATAATTTTAATTCTATTGAATTTGTATGTAATTTAGATTATAGAGTTATGTCTTTTGTAATATTTGCTTTCTTAGCTTCTATGATATTTATTAAAGATAGGGAAAAATATAATGTATCTGATGCTTTATTTTTAATAGGTTCAGTACTTTTTGTTGGACTTAGTTTTAATTTAATGACAATAACACGTAATTTTGATATTAAATATGTCATATATTTATTATTGATAACTACTATGACTGATAGTTTTGCTTTATTTACAGGAATGTTCATTGGTAAGAATAAATTAGCTCCTACAATTTCTCCTAATAAGACAATAGAAGGATTTGTCGGTGGTGCTTTAATGGGTACTTTTATTGCTACATCATATTATGTAACTGTTATTAATCAGAATTGTTCATTAGTTTTAGTTATTTTTATAACTTTATTCTTATCATGTATTGGACAATTGGGAGATTTAGTTTTTTCATCAATTAAAAGAGAATATGGTATGAAGGACTTTTCTAATTTAATTCCTGGACATGGTGGGATTTTGGATAGATTTGATAGTTTAATATTTGTTTTCTTGGCATTTATTTTAGTACTTGGAATTATTTAGGAGGAGTTATGAGTTTTATATTAAATTTATTGTTATTTATTGTTATATTAGGTTTCATTGTTTTAGTTCATGAATTTGGTCATTTTATATTTGCTAAAATGACTGGGGTTTATGTTTATGAGTTTGCTTTAGGTATGGGACCTAAATTATTTAGTAAAAAGGGAAAGGAAACTGAGTATACTATTAGAGCTGTTCCAATTGGTGGATTTTGTCAGTTGGCTGGTGAAGATGTAGGAGAAGATGACTTACAAAAGGTTCCTAAAAAGAGAAGATTACAGTCAAAGACTGCTTTTCAAAGATTTTTAATAATGTTCTTTGGTGCTGGTAATAATTTTATTTCAGCTATATTAATAATTTTTATTATTGGATTATTCTTTGGTAGTACTTCTATGAAGCCAATTGTTACGACGGCAGAAAAAGGGTATCCTGCATATGAAGCTGGTATTTCAGCAGGAGATGTAGTTAAAGAGATTAATGGACATAAGATTTCTTATGTTGATGATATAACTTTATATTTGGCTATTAGTGATCCTACTAAAAATATTACTATTAAAGTAGAGAAAGAAAATGGTAGTGTAGAAACTTATAAGTTTAAACCTATGAAAGTTAAAGAAAATGGACAAGAAGTTTATCGTTATGGTATTGGAATGAAGCAAGAAAAACAACATGGCTTTGTTAATGCTTTGGTTTATACTGGTAAAAAG
>CAVIRY010000067.1:6149-8311 GCA_963645255.1 bacterium | reverse complement strand
CTTGTGTTCTTTGGTTTGTCCACATGGTGTTATAAGACCATTTTTATTAAATGAAAAAGAACAAATAGATGCCCCTGATGCTGTTAGTCGTAATTTGATTTCTGCTAATATCAAGGATAAAGATTATAAATTTACAGTTGGTGTTAGTTTACCAGATTGTACTGGATGTTCGTTATGTAGTGAAGTTTGTCCTGGTAAAAAGGGTGCTAAAGCTCTTGTTATGAAAATGAAAGATGCTTTACTTAAGGATAAAAAAGATGAGGAATATCAGTATCTATTTAATGAGGTTAGTGAAAAGAAGGATGTTATGCCGACTAATACGGTTAAAGGTAGTCAGTTTAAAAAGCCAAAGTTTGAATTTTCTGGAGCTTGTGCTGGTTGTGGAGAAACACCGTATTTAAAACTTTTAACACAATTATTTGGAGATAAACTTATTATTTCTAACGCTACAGGATGTTCTTCTATATATGGAGCTTCAACTCCTTCTATGCCTTATTCTGTTGCTTGGGCTAATTCTTTATTTGAAGATAATGCTGAGTTTGGCTTTGGTATTCGAATAGCTGATGTTGCTATGAAGGATAGAATTGTTAGTTTGATAAATAATAATATTAAAGATGTTAAAAAGAGTGAACTCGATATATATAAGGCTTACACTAAAGATATTAATGATAATACTGCTAAAGATTTATTAGAAATAGTTGATAATTCTAAGATTACTGATCTTGTTAAGCTAAAAAGATTTATTTCTCCTAAATCTATCTGGTTAGTAGGTGGAGATGGTTGGGCATATGACATTGGCTATAATGGAATTGACCATGTTCTAGCTAATAAAGAAAATATTAATATTTTAGTTCTTGATACAGAAGTATATTCTAATACTGGTGGTCAGGCATCTAAGTCTACTAGAACTGGTGCAGTTGCGAAGTTTGCATCATCTGGTAAAGAAACTGCTAAGAA
This sequence comes from bacterium, assembly GCA_963645255.1. GTDB lineage: Bacteria > Bacillota_I > Bacilli_A > RF39 > UBA660 > CAG-877. Next base: position 7,354 of record CAVIRY010000067.1, on the reverse strand, counting down.
AGATTTAGTTAAAATGGCTCTTACATATGATCATGTTTATGTTGGTACTATTTCACTTGGAGCTAATCCAAATCAAGCTATTAAAGTATTAAAAGAAGCTGATGAATATAATGGTCCTTCTATTGTTATTGCTTATGCACCATGTATTGCACAAGGAATAATTAAAGGAATGAAAAATAGTATTAATGAAGAGAAGAGTGCTACTGAGTCAGGATATTTCCCATTATTTCATTATAATCCAGCTAGTTTGGAGTTTAAGATGGATAGTAAGGCTGATTTTTCTAAGTATGAGGAATTTATTCTTGGCGAAGATAGATACCGTTCTTTAAAGAATCTTAATAAAAACGCAAAAGAATTGTTAGATAGAAATAAAAAGAATGCTATGAAGCGTTATCAATATTATGAAAAGTTATCTAAAAATGAAGAGTAGTGTATATTAAAAATAAAGTAAAGATTGAATAGAGTGTATCTGATGATGGTATACTCTATTTTTTTAGTGAAAATGAAATTGTAAAGTGATAATTTTTATGGTATTATTAAATCAATAATAGGAGTATGCATATGGATAATAAAGTTATATTAAAAATCGTGGATTATTCAAAGTCGTATGATAATAAAAAAATTATAAAAGATTTTGATTTGGAAGTTTATGAAGGAGAGTTTGTAACGCTTTTAGGAAGCAGTGGTTCAGGTAAAACTACTATATTAAGAGCTATATCTGGAATGGACATGGATCATGGTGGAAAAATATATATTGAAGGAGAGGATGTTACCTCTTTAGATCCTACAAAAAGGGAAGTAAATACAATATTCCAAAACTATGCTTTGTTTACGACTATGAATGTTGAAAAGAACATTGGTTTCGGTTTGAAAATGAAAAAATATCCAAAAGAAAAAATAGCAAAAGAAGTTAACAAAATGTTGAAATTAGTTCATTTAGAAGGATATGAAAAGAAAATGCCAAGTGACTTGTCTGGTGGTGAACAACAAAGAGTCGCAATAGCAAGAGCACTTATAAATAAGCCTAAAGTTTTACTTTTAGATGAACCATTGTCAGCATTAGACTTAAAATTGAAAAAAGCGATGCAATTAGAATTAAAAAGATTGCAAAAAAGACTAGGTATAACATTTATTTTTGTAACTCACAATCAAGATGAAGCATTAACAATGAGTGATAGAATAGTTTTATTACATAGAGGAAAAAT
>CAVIRY010000067.1:0-6139 GCA_963645255.1 bacterium | reverse complement strand
CAGCTAGTTTATACGTAGCTGATTTCATTGGTGAATCAAACATATTCGCTGGTGAAATTATAAAAATACAAAACGATAAAATAGAAATTAAATTAGATAATGATGATATTATTAAATATAATGGAACTGGTTACAATTTAAATGATAAGGTAAAAATAATAGTTAGACCTGAAGATATATATTTTAATAATAAAAAAGATAATGCGTTGGATGTATTAGTAAAAGAATTTGTATATGATGGTTCAAATACAAAAGTATTAGTTGAATATGGTAATAAAGAATTAAAAATATTATTTAAAAAAATACCAAGAAACATATCTAAAAATGTAGAAACTAAAATATATTTTGATATGCAAGATATGGTTGTTTTAAAGGAAAATAAATAATGAAAAATAATCGAATTAAATACTTATTATTATTTCCAATAATTGCATATTCATTATTACTAATAATATTACCGTTAATATATATATTCTTTATAAGTTTTATGAAATCTGATTCATATGGGGGAATTATTTATACATTTAATTTAAGTAATTATTTAGAAATCTTTAATATGGTTTATATTAAAGTCTTTTTGAAATCCATTGTTATAGCAACTATAGCAACATTTATATGTATTTTAATAAGTTATCCATTTACATATTTCATTTCACAAAAAAAAGGGTATGTAAAAAATGTTTTAATAACTTTAGTTATGATACCATTCTTAACAAATTCACTTATTAGAACGTATGGGTGGATTATATTGTTAAGAAAACATGGTTTAATAAATGAAACATTGTTGTCGTTAGGATTAATAAAAGATCCATTTAATTTAATGTATAATAACTTTAGTATAATTATTGGTATGGTATATACACTTTTACCATTTATGATATTACCATTATATAGTTCAATGGAAAAGATAAATCCTAATGTAATAAATGCTGCTAGTGATTTAGGTGCAGGTAAGATAAAAACTTTTTTTGAAATAATTATTCCTTATACTAAAACTGGATTATTTAATGGAATTATTATGGTTTTTATTCCATGTCTAGGATATTTCTTTATATCTGATTTACTAGGCGGTGGTAAATTAATGATATTGGGTAACTTAATAAAAAATCAATTTTTAACAGCTAGAAATTGGCCTTTTGGAGCATCTATATCTATAGCTATGTTGATAGTTTCGTATATCCTTGTAAAAATATATAAACGTCTTGGTGGAAATATGGATGACCTAGGAGGTATGTAATGAAAAAGAGTGAATTATTTAAAAATTTATATATATTCTTAGTATTTTTGTTTTTATTTTTGCCAATCTTCGTAATAATATTATTTTCGTTTAATACATCAAGTTTAAATATTGTATTTGAAGGATTTACATTAGATTGGTATAAGGAACTGGTTACTAATGATTCATTATTGGATGCTTTAAAGAGTACTTTATTTGTTGCTTTTGTAAGTACATTAATTTCAACTTTGATAGGTACATTATCGGCTATATCATTAAAAAAATATAATTTCCCATTAAAAAAGTTAGTTATGAGATGTTTATATGTTCCAATAGTAATACCAGAAATAGTTCTTGGTATAGCTTTGTTATCAACATATTCATTTTTTAAATTTAACTTAGGTATATGGACGATAATATTATCTCATATAGCATTTTCTATTCCATTTGTTGTAGTTAGTGTTAAATCATCATTAGATATGTTAGATAATGATTTATTTGATGCTGCTAGTGATTTAGGAGCAAGTAATTTAAAAACAATTTTTTATGTAATAATTCCATCTGTCAAGACGGGAATATCATCAGGAGCTCTTTTAGCATTAACTCTTTCATTTGATGATGTAGTTATTAGTTATTTTACTTCTGGTCCAGGAAGTAATACTTTACCATTATATTTATATTCAATTATTAAGTCAGGTGTAAAACCAGATGTTAATGCTTTAGCAACTTTAATGATTATATTTATATTATTAATAATTAGTATTTATATTTTGATTAACTATAAAAGGCAGGTGAAAAATAGTCAATGAAAAAAGCTATATTAGCTATATTGATATTATTAACTCTTTCTGGATGTCAAAAGCAGAATACAGATGTTTTAAATGTTTTAAATTGGTCATCATACATACCAGATGAAGTAATAAAAGACTTTGAAAAAGAAACAGGTATAAGAGTTAATTATGGAACATATTCATCAAATGAAGAATTGTTGGCAAAAATATCTGCTAGTAAAGAAGGAACTTATGATGTAATATTTCCAAGTGATTATATGGTTGAATTAATGAAAGATAAAGGCTATTTGGAAACAATAGATAAAACTAAATTGTCTAATTATAAAAATATAAAAGATGAATATTTAAATTTGTCATATGATGTGGGCAATGAGTATTCACTACCATTTTTAGTAGCATCAGTTTTTATAGCAAAAAATAAAGAGCGTGTACTAGATAATATAGATTCATATAATGATTTATTGAATGAGAAATATAAAAATAATATAGTTATGTTGGATGATCAGAGAATAGTAATAGGAATTGCTTTATTAGCGTTAGGTTATGATCCAAATGAAACTGATGTTGATAAATTAAAAGAAGCAGAAGAATGGCTTCTTAAGTTAAAACCTAATATTAAAGCATTTGATAGTGATAGTCCTAAAATGTTTTTAATATCTGATGAAGTAGATATAGGTGTTATATGGAATGCAGAAATTGCTATTGCTATGAATCAAAATAAATCTATAGAAGTAATATATCCGAACGAAGGCACTATGCTTAGTATAGATAATTATGCAATCTTAAAAGGATCTAAAAATCAAGAAAATGCTTATAAATTCATTAATTATTTATTAAGAGAAGATGTTATGGCAAAAATTATAGAAGGTTATCCATATAAAAATGTAAATGCTCAAGCTGATAGTCTTCTTCCAAAAAGTTATATAACAAATGCGTCATCTAATTTTTCTAAAGATATATTAAGAAATAGTTATTTAGTTAAAAATATAGGTGATAAAGTTAAACTTTATGATCAAATTTGGGCAAATATTAAGTAAGATGTAAATTGTAATTTAAATAAAAAGATGTTACAATTTATATATAATAGGAAAGGAGGAAATATAACATGGTTAGACACTACATTGACACACAAGATTTTACTAAGGAGGAAATGCTTAATTTAGTTGATTTAGGATTGTTGATTAAGAAAACTATTAAATCTGGTGGACATTTGAATGTTTTATACCAGAAGACTCTAGGAATGATTTTTGAACAAAAATCAACTAGAACTCGAGTTTCTTTTGAAACTGCTATGACTCAATTGGGTGGACATGCTCAATATTTAGCACCAGGGCAAATTCAATTGGGTGGACATGAAAGTCTGAAAGATACTTCAATTGTATTATCAAGATTAGTAGATATAATGATGGCGCGTGTTATAAGCCATAAAAATGTACAGGAATTAGCTAAATACGCTACAGTTCCAGTGTTAAATGGTATGAGTGATTATAATCATCCTACACAAGAATTGGGAGACATTACTACAATTTTTGAACATATGCCAAAGGGTAAAAAATTCGAAGATTTAAAAATAGTTTTTGTGGGAGATGCTACTCAAGTATGTGCTTCACTAGGAATGATTACTACTCACTTAGGTGGCCATTTTGTACACTATGGGCCTGAAGGATTTCAATTAAAAGATGATATAAGAGCAATATGTGAAGAAAATTGTAAAAAATCCGGTGGTTCATTTCTAGTTACTGAAGATGAAGAATTAGCTATTAAGGATGCTGATTTTATTTATACTGATGTATGGTATGGATTGTATGAAAGTGAATTACCTGAAGAGGAAAGAAAGAGAATTTTCTATCCTAAGTACCAAGTAAATATGGATATGATAAAAAAAGCAAGTCCCAACGTAAAATTTATGCATTGCTTACCAGCAACAAGAGGCGAAGAAGTAACTGATGAAGTAATGGATTCCGAAAAGTATTCTATTTGCTTTGATGAGGCGGAAAATAGATTAACAGCAATGAGAGCATTATTAGTATATTTTATGGGCGTTGAGGACGAAACACGCGAAAAATGTAATAAGCTTTTAAAGAAGTGAGGAATTATAAAATATGGAAAAGAAAAAGAAAAAATTTAAATTGGTTGATGCTATTTTAGCAACAATATGTATTACATTAGTTGCTGAAAGCGTTATGCCAACTGCTGCAATTGGAAATTCGCAATACTTTTGGTGGATCTTCCTAATTATTGCATTTGTATTACCTTATGGTCTTATTTGTTCAGAATTGGGTACAACTTTCCCAAGTGAAGGTGGTATGTATGACTGGGTAAAAATGGCATTTGGTAAAAAATGGGCAGGAAGAGTTGCATGGAACTACTGGGTTAACTTCCCATTATGGATTGCTTCACTTGCAGTTGCAGTAACTGATGTTATTGCAGGAGTATTTGAGGTAGAGTTAAGTTTATGGGCTCTACTAGCATTTCAACTTGGATATACATTATTAGTAACATTATTAAGTACAAATAGAATAGGAGAAAATAAATGGTTGGTAAACTGTGGTGCTTTCTTCAAAATATTATTTATGTTAGGACTTGGTGTTTTAGGTATTTATGTATACATTAAAACAGGTGAAAGTGCTAATCCAATACAAAGCGTTGCAGATTTATTCCCAAGTTTAGATTTAGTGGGAATAGGATTCATTTCAATAATTATATTTAATGTTTTAGGACTTGAAGTTGTTGCTACATTTGTTGATGATATGGAAAACCCTAAAAAAGAAATTCCTAAAGCTTTAATTATAGGTGGAGCTTTAATGGCACTTTTCTATATTTTACCAGCTACAGGAATTAATATTGCAATGCCTGTTGAAGATGCAGAAGCTGCAGGATTAACTGAAAGCTTTGCAATATTACTAACTAGTTTAGGTGTAAGCAGTAATATCATAAGAATTGTAGTTATTGCTGTAGGACTTATGTTTATCTATACTATGATTGTTAATATTGCATCTTGGTCATTTGGTGTTCATAGTGTTGCAAAATATTCAGCAGATGATGGTGGTTTACCAGCAATATTTAAAAAGACAAATAAAGAAGGCGTTGCTACTGGTTCTGTTTGGGTATGTGGTATAGTAGCTGTAATATTAGTAATTGTTGGTGTTATATTGTCAGTTTATGGCAGCGAAGCTGCAAATAACTTGTTCTGGACATTCTTTAGTCTAAGTTTGGTAACATTATTAATTAGTTATGTTCCATTATTCTTAGCTTATGCAAAATTAAGAAAAACTAATAAAACAAAAAGAGTATTTACAGCAGTTAAAAGTGATTTTATGGCTAAAGTAATTACTTATGTTCCGTTTGTATTACTTGTTTTAGCTATTATATTTACATTGTTTATAGATTTTACACCAGAGTCTATTAAAGGTAATTTACCATTGATTATAGGTGTAATTGTTTCATTCATAATTGAAGAAATATTAGTTTCAAAAATTCAAGAAGATAAAAAATAATAATAAAAAAGGAGAAAAAGGGTATGAGAAAATTAGATTCAACTCCTAAAAAAGATGGATTTAGAATGCCTGGTGAATTTGAACCTCATAGAGGAACATATATAATATGGCCAGAACGTCCTGATAACTGGAGGTTAGGTGGAAAACCGGCTCAAAAAGTTTTTTTAGAAGTTATTAAAAAAATTGCTAAGTATGAACCAATTACTGTAGTTGTTTCAAGAAATCAATATAGTAATGTTCTTCACTTAGCGACAGGAAATAACATTCGTGTTGTTGAAATGAGCAATGATGACTCATGGATTCGTGATTGTGGAGCTACTTTTGTAGTTAATGATAAAGGATCTATGCGTGGAGTTGATTGGTCTTTCAATGCATGGGGTGGTTTAGTTGATGGTTTATATTTTCCATGGGATCAAGATGACAAAATTGCTTCTAAGATGTGTGAAATAGAAAGAGTATCTAGGTATAGATTAGATGATTTCATTTTGGAAGGTGGTTCTATTCATGTTGATGGTGAAGGAACTTGTATGGTTACAGAGGAATGCCTTTTATCAGCTGGTAGAAATAGTAGTATGACTAAAAAACAAATTGAAAAGACACTTTGTGAATACCTAAACTGTAAAAAAGTACTATGG
>CAVIRY010000066.1:2169-5333 GCA_963645255.1 bacterium | reverse complement strand
GAATAATACCTCCAACGACTATTAGAGCTAACTTTATAATGAATTTTTTGAAATCATTTTGTTCTTGTTTTTTAGATTTTTTTGTTTCTTCTTCAGTTTCATCATCATCATCATCTTCTTCTTCTACTTCTTCAATTTCTTCTTCATATTCATCAGTTTCTATTTCATTTACTTTTCCATTTTTTTTACTTTGATTAAAATTAAGATTCATATTTTTTAATTCCTTTCATTATATTAGTTATCAAAAAAGTCATCAAAGAAGTCATCATCATTATCATCATCTTGTAATTCTAATTTATTATTAGGTACCATTGTTGTCTGCTCTTTAACAACACTATTTTCTTGCTTGGCTATATTTGAGACTACATTTTGGCTGTTTTGTTCTAATGCTGCTGGCTTAACTGATTCTTGCTTTTCTTTATTTTTCTTTTCTTCCTCTTCGAGTTCAGCAATTTTAGCATCTATTTTTTTGACTAATTCATCAACATCAAAGTTGAAGTTGTCATCAACTGGTTTTGTCTCTTTTTTCTCTGGTGTTGGTATGCCATTAAAACTACTGCTGGCTTTTGGCTCAGTAGTTTTAAACATAGGTAAAGGTTCATTATTTACTTTTTCTGGCATTATGCCCGTTTCTTTTTTTTCTGGAATTTTTGGAGTAACTTGACTTGGTGCTGTGCCAAATGGACTTTTTCTTGGTGCAAAGTCAAAAGCGTCAGCTTTACTTTTTTCACTGTTACTATCTGGATTTGAATCCATTTCTGCGGCATTCATCATATCCAATAATTTCTTTTTCTTTTGATTTTTGACAAATTCTTTTATATCGAAAGTATGAACTTCTCTTTTAGTTCTTGTTGGATATTTAGCTATTGGATATTTTTTACCCCAGTCTATATTAAAGTTTGGAGTTAATTTAGTTTTAAATGGTTGCTTACGCATACGTAAAATTATGACTTCAAACATTTTCATTCTTTGTAAGTCTGATACTGTTACTAGAGGTGTTGAAGCTGTTTTTTCATCTTTTTTAGATTTTACTTCACCACACATTTTAGATATTTCTTCAAGTGCTTTTAGTTCTGTAGTTATTAGATATGCTATATTTCCACAGTTACCACGAATTGTTTCGGCATCTTCTTTTCCATATACGGCATCTAATTGAGCAAAGTTTTGAATAATCATTGTAAATCTTATTCTTCTTGAACGAGCTGCAGTAATCATTGTTGTTACGTCTTTTAATGGTGGCATGTTGGCAAACTCATCTAGAATGAAGTTTGTTCTTACAGGTAATTTTCCACCATTTTTTTGTGCTGTTGCTATTAAAGTTTCATATATTTGTTTTAATAAAATAGTAACTAATGAGTGATATGTTTTCTTTTCATCTTGAATAACAATAAAAACTGCTGTAGGCCTTTCACCAATACTTTCTAAGTCAACGCTACTATATGATAGCATTTCACTTAAGTTATCGCGTGAAGCGAATAGTTTAACTTTTTGTTTAAATACGGATAAGATACTACCTTTAGTTTCGGTTGGTGCCATTATAGTACTTGATGCATTAATTGCAGCGGCACTAGCTGGGTCTTTTGCACCAAAATATTCTTTAATGTAAGTAGAACCTCCGAACTTTTCTTCTCCTACTGTTGTTGCTAAAGAGATACTATTAATATTAATTTCATCTTCTTTGGCATCTTCAAATAATCCTAAAGCTATTCCTGAAAAGTAATCAGCTGATGTTTTTTCCCAAAATGGATCGGCATTTTTATTACTTTCATCATAAAGGATGTTTAAAGCTAAGTCGTCCAACAACTCAATAGCTTTATCATGATTACCTGACTTCCACATTTTATATGGTAAAGTCATGGGATTCCAAGCACTACCCATTTGAGGATCACGGAAGTTAAGTAATACAATTTGATATCCTAAGTCTCTAAGCATCATGCTATTTTTTTCATATATTTCACCTTTTGGATCGGTAATAATCATTGATTCTCGGGCTTTACCTAAGCTGTGTACTTGCGGATGGACAAAGCATTCAGTTTTACCTGAACCTGTTGCACCAATGATTAAAGAATGATATTCACCATTGTCTACCCAAAGTTCGTTTTCTTTTACAATTAGAGGAATTCCAGCAGCTTTAGCTCTTTTTTGTTTTACATCAACGCACTCTAGTTCTTCTTTAATTTCTTTATCTTTTGCCCAACGCGAATAACCTTTATCTTTCTTTTCTGTTGTTAGACCTATACCTTTTTCTCTTTCAAAAAAGTAAGAACTAACACTTACAAATAAGGCAAAAAGTGCTAATAAGAAAAATGTTAAAGTTGTAACTATATATTTTGGTCCAAAGGCTGGTAAAGGATTAAATCCTGATAATGTCCCTTCTGATGCAAAAGTTGCTAGATTAACTATTGTAATTGCTACTATATATAGTAAAAATAATGAGAAAATCCCAAATATTAATAAGTCATGAGAATCTGCTCGAAACTTAAATTTCATGTTACTACTTCCTTTCTGCCTATATTATAACATCAACTATTTAAAACGTCATTAAATTTTTTATTGATTACTAACTATAATTTTAAATTTATCATTACTGAATTTATATAGCATATCAATAGTTCCTTCTATACTATACGCACTACATGATAATACTATTTCATATTTATTATCATCATTAACATCTATTATAGAATTTATATACGGTTTACAACCATTAAAACTTTTATTTTTGGCAATTGATTTATAAATTGGATATATTATATCATTTTTTTCCATAAATACCACACTAAAAATATACTCTGGATCAGATTCCTTAGGAAATACATTGCCTACTACATATATTTTTTCTTCTATTCCATCATTATCTATATCAACACTTATTTGAGTATTACTTGTTAATTCTTGATTTGTTGAGATATTATTTTTTGATAAAATTTCATTTACTTTAGTATAATCTGATATTTTTTCTTGAGTAAAGTTTTTTATTTTCATCTCATAATTAGCAGAGTATGCTACTAAATTTCCAGAATAAGAAACTGGGTTTCTTTTGTTATCAAATAAATACCATTTGTCATCATAAACTAGGTTATATTTTCCTAGCTTTTCATTATTTATGAAAACAGTAAATTCTTTCCAATTTAGTTCTTCCTTATCTTTTTCATTAGCAATGT